>CAKZOR010000077.1 GCA_937136755.1 uncultured Flavobacteriaceae bacterium
AGGGATTCGAACCCCCGGAGGTGTGACCCTCAACAGTTTTCAAGACTGCCGCATTCGACCACTCTGCCATTTCTCCTTGCGGTTATGCGGGTGCAAATATAGGAACCTTTTTCAATTATGAAAAAGTATTTTGATGTTTTTTTTATTTTATTAAAAAAGGGTGAATATCTAATGGATTGACACTATTTTTGTGGCCATGGAAGAATGGTACCACTATCTGTTATTAGTAGTTGTTGGTTTTACAGTTGGATTTGTAAATACCATGGCAGGGGGAGGGTCTTTGTTGTCTCTTCCAGTGTTAATTTTTTTGGGTTTACCTCCTTCAGTGGCCAATGGAACCAATAGAGTCGCCATAGTAATACAAACAGCCCTTGGTACCGCAGGTTTTAAAAGTAAAGGAGTGTCTACCTATCCGTTTAATATGTATCTGGCCATAACTGCTTTTATAGGATCCATAATAGGGGCTAATATTGCAGTAGATATTAAGGGAGAGATTTTTAATAAGATTTTAGCCATTATTATGGTGGCTGTAGTGTTGATTATACTTATTAAACCTAAAATGAAGACAGAAGGCCTTGAGGAGCGACTCAAGGGGAAATATTTGGTTTTTGCCATGATTGGATTTTTCTTTTTTGGTATTTACGGTGGTTTTATCAATGCTGGATTAGGCTTTTTAATGATGATTTTTTTACACGGAGTGAACCGATTGAGTTTGGTGAAAACAAATATGACCAAGGTTTCCGTTGTTTGTCTCTACACCATAGCTGCATTGGCCGTATTTGCTTATAATGACAAAGTTGATTGGCTCATTGGTGGGGTACTTGCCATAGGTAATGGAACAGGTGCCTGGGTGGCATCTAGGTATTCAGTAAAAAAAGGCGATGGATTTATTAAAAAGTTCATGGTCGCTATGATAGTTATAATGGCTATTAAACTTTGGTTTTTCAATACATAACAAACTATATATCCCTATGAATAATATATTAGATGCTTTAGAATGGCGCTATGCTGTTAAAAAATTTGACGATAAAGCAAGCTTAACAGAGCAGCAGATTCTTGATGTTAAGAATGCTTTTAATCTCAGTGCTAGTTCTTATGGGTTACAACCTTATAAAATGATCGTAGTTCAAAATCCCGACTTAAAAGGAAAACTGGTTCCTGCTAGTTATGGCCAAAAGCAAATTTCACAATCTGCAGCATTACTTGTCTTTGCTGTTAGAACAGATTTTGGGATGGATTATATTGATCAATATTTTGAGGATATGTCTGTGAAAAGGCAAATCCCTTTGGAAAATTTAGAGGGGTATAAAAACTTTATGAAAGGATCTTTTGCTAATAAATCCCAGGAAGAAATATGGTCTTGGTCCGTGAAGCAAGTGTACCTTACAATGGGGCATATGTTGGCTTCTTTAGCTGCTATGAAAATAGACGCATGCCCTATGGAAGGGATAGACCCTAATGCTTATGATAAAATATTGGATTTGGAAGCCAAACAGTTAAAAACAATTGTGGCTATGCCAATAGGGGTAAGGGCTACAGACGACGCTACAGCCTCTGCATTAAAAGTCCGTAAAGATTTATCAGAAATTATTATTGAATTATAGTTTGCTGTTGAATACTAAAAATTAGTACCCTACATAGTCTACAATTTCTAATCCATAGCCTACCATTCCAACTCTCTTGGTTTGTTGGGCATTGGATAGCAGTTTAATCTTAGAGATGTTTAAGTCGTGTAAGATTTGGGCACCCACTCCGTAATCCTTACTGTCCATATCTATTGGTGGAGCCTCTAAAATACCTTTTGCCTGATTTTCTTTTAGCTGACCTAATCTAGATACTAAATTCAAAACCGAAGACTCTTGGTTAATGAAAATTACAGCGCCTTTTTCTGCTTGGTTAATGGCTTTAAACATTCTGTCTAACTTCTGATCAGGGTTATTTGTCAGCGTACCAAGAATATCATTATTTATTAAGCTTGAATTTATTCTGGTGAGAATGGGTTCTTCTTTTTTCCAATTTCCTTTGGTAAGGGCTATATGCACTTGCTTATTGGTAGTTTGTTCATAGGCTCTCACTCTAAATGCTCCAAAGCGTGTTTGTATCTCAAAGTCTTCCTTTTTTTCAATGAGACTGTCGTGCTCCATTCTATAGGCAACCAAGTCTTCAATAGAAACTATTTTAAGATCGAACTTTTTAGCCACTTCAAGGAGTTGTGGAAGCCTAGCCATGGTGCCGTCTTCGTTCATGATTTCTACAATAACTCCTGCTGGAGAAAAGCCTGCTAATCTAGCGAAATCTATGGCAGCTTCCGTATGCCCTGTTCTTCTGAGTACTCCTCCTTCTTTAGCGACCAAAGGAAAAATATGCCCTGGTTTAGACAGGTCATTTGGTTGGGTGTTTTTATCTGTTAACGCTTTGATGGTTTTGGACCTGTCAGCGGCAGAAATCCCAGTAGTAACCCCATGACCTTTTAGATCTACGGAAACTGTAAAGGCAGTCTCAAGTGGGTCGGTATTGTTTTGCACCATTCGGTGAAGGGATAGCGTTTCGCATCGGCGCTCCGTGAGGGGCGCACAAATGAGGCCTCTACCATGTGTGGCCATGAAATTAATCATGTCTGGTGTCACTGCTTCTGCAGCCGCTAAAAAGTCTCCTTCGTTTTCCCTGTTTTCGTCGTCTACAACGATAATTACTTTTCCAGCTTTTATATCTGCAATGGCACTTTCTATGGTATCTAAGGCGCTATTCTCTTTCATGTTATTTTCTTTTTCTAACGAATATATTTTTAAAGAAATCTATTATACTTCCAAATTGGACCATTCCTTTGTCTTCAGTGGCTCTTTTGGTTAAAAATATCCCTAAGGGAAGCATGACTAAAGTTGGGATCCATGCGCCAAAAAATGGAGATATATTGCCTTCTTTGGCATAATTATAGGTAAAAACGCCTAAGAAGTAGTAGGTTAAAAACAATATAATTGCAATGACCATGGGGAGTCCTAGACCTCCTTTTCTTATGATTGCTCCAAGCGGTGCTCCTACAAAAAATAGGACAATACAGGAGAGGGCCAGGGCATATTTTTTATGTAGTGACAAGGCGTGCATATTGTATATTTTATACCTAATCATGAGCTCTTTACGTTTTGTTTGAATGGTGAGCGCAGACATGGTGATGGTGTTGATTGCTTCTGTAATGATTTGAGTGCCTTGTACAGGAGTGAATTTGGCTAGCATATTATCTATAGAAGGTAAACTGTCTAATGACATAGCTGCAAAAGCGGAGTCTTTGGGGGTTTCTAGGGGAATAGTCCTTAATTGAATTCCCATTCTTTCTGTGATATTTTTGGATAAGGCTGCTACAATAACTGCATTATTGTTTGTGATAGAATCCATGTCTCTTCTGAGTTCAATGACATTTTTCATTTTATCACTATTTCCCTCCGTTTGCTCATCCATATCTACCATATTGAGTTCGGTTAGGTCTATATTAATGGTATATGTCTCAAAATTAGAGACTGCGTAAGGATGTTTTTGATGGTTCTTACTTGTCGTTACACTGAGGCTTTCATAGTAGTGCCCATCTTTTAACACTAGTTTTATGAGGTTACTGTTTTCTGAACTGAGCAATTCGCCCTCTTTTGCTTTAATTACAGTGGTATTGATTTGATTTTCTGTCTTTTTATGTATGGTTACATCCCTGAGGTATCGGTCATTTTCACCATACTTTTCTTGCACAAGAATGGTCATTCCTGTTCCTTCAAATTCACTAAATAATCCCTCGGCAATAGCCACAGCAGGTTTTACTTTAGCAATATTTTTTTTCAGACTGTAAGATTTAAGCTCTGCTGCTGGAATGATCCTGTCTGCAAAATAGAAAGTAACTAAACCCAAAATACTCACTAAAACAATGAGTGTTCTCATAGAGCGCTGTAAGGATATACCAGAGGCTTTCATTGCTGCAAACTCATAGTGTTCTGCAAAGGTTCCAAAGGTTAAAATAGAGGATAAGAGTACCGTTAAAGGGAGTACTTTTTCTGTGAGATTAGGTAGGAGATAAAAAATGAATTTTCCAATAATAACTAAGTCCAATCCTTTTCCTGCCAAGTTATCTATATACAACCAAATGGATTGGAAGATGAATATAAACATCAGTATCACAAAAGCACTTAGGAAGTTATAGACAAACCTAGTGAGTATGTATCTGTCTAGAATTCTCACTCTTTTATAATATAGTAACCCAGGTCTACATATTTTTTCTCTTCAAAAGAAAAAAGATTTGGTGCTAAGTTTATGTTGCTTTCGTATTTCGTGATCGTGATGGTCGTTTGGGTACCGTTTTTACCCGTTTCAATGACTTTATACACTTCCTTTTTCTGACGGTCAACACCCAATAAAATATGGGCAATATCTGCATTGCTGTCTATTGGAATAAGCTTGATGTATTGAATTTTCCTATTCCCAACATTCTGTGCAATGTCCCATTGAAAGCGATAGCCTTCATTGTAAAAGCTCAATATTTTAGCTGGATTCATCTCTGATCCAGCATCTTGATTAGAAACAATAGTGACTTCCTCGTTTTCTGGGACAATGGTGTAGGTGTTTTTAGTGTCATTTATTTGTATGATCCCTAAATATTCGAAACGATATTTTTCCCCTTTGAGCTGAACCTTTCCTGACGTTTCTTGGTTTATACTGGCCTCTGCATTGTATAGGTTGTAATTAAATTGAAGGCTTACATTTTCTTGGGCCAAGAGCTTGTCTGAAACTTCTTTAAGTAGTGCCTTGGAGGGGTCCTGTGACCAAGCAAATGAGCAAACACTGACTAATAATAAAAATATCTTATGCATCTTTTTGGGTTTCATTGTCTAATAATTGTTGTAAACCGGCCATGTCTTGAACAAGTACTTGTCTGGCTTTACTTCCTTCGAAAGGGCCTACAATCCCTGCAGCTTCCAATTGATCTACAATTCTACCTGCCCTATTATAGCCTAATTTTAGTTTTCTTTGAATGAGTGAAGCGGATCCTTGTTGTGCAATGACAATGACCTCTGCTGCCTCTCTAAACATGGCGTCTCTTTCAGAAATATTATAGTCTACAGTACTGCCATTTTCTTCTCCAATGTATTCTGGGAGTAGATATGCTTCTGGATACGCCCTTTGAGATCCTATAAAATCTGTAATTTTTTCTACCTCTGGAGTGTCTACAAAAGCACATTGTATCCTGGTGACGTCGTTCCCTTGGGTATATAACATATCTCCTCTACCAATTAATTGGTCTGCACCTTGGCTGTCGAGAATTGTTCTGGAATCTATCTTTGAAGTAACCCTAAATGCAATTCTTGCCGGGAAGTTGGCCTTTATGATTCCTGTAATTACATTAACTGAGGGCCTTTGTGTGGCTACTATGAGGTGAATTCCAATAGCTCTAGCCAATTGTGCTAAACGCGCAATTGGGGTTTCTACTTCTTTTCCTGCCGTCATTATTAAATCTGCAAATTCGTCTATGACAAGTACAATATAGGGAAGGAATTTATGGCCGTCATTTGGATTGAGTTTTCTGGCCTTGAATTTTGTATTGTATTCTTTAATATTACGCACCATGGCGTGTTTGAGTAATTCATAGCGGTTGTCCATCTCTATACAAAGAGAGTTTAAGGTGTGAATTACTTTGGTATTGTCTGTTATAATGGCGTCTTCCACATCTGGTAGTTTGGCCAAATAATGTCTTTCAATTTTATTAAAAAGGGTTAGTTCCACTTTTTTAGGGTCTACTAATACAAATTTCACCTCTGCGGGGTGTTTTTTATAAAGCAGTGAAGTTAGCACGGCATTTAGCCCAACTGACTTTCCTTGACCTGTTGCTCCAGCCATGAGCATATGAGGCATTTTAGCTAAATCTACTACAAATGTTTCATTTGAAATGGTTTTTCCAAATGCGATGGGTAATTCCATGGCAGCATTTTGAAATTTAGCAGAGGCTATGACAGAACGCATTGAAACCGTACTAGGGTTTTTGTTAGGTACTTCAATTCCAATGGTCCCTTTTCCTGGTATTGGGGCAATAATTCTAATCCCTAATGCAGCTAAGGATAAGGCAATGTCGTCTTCTAAATTCTTTATTTTAGAGATTCTTACACCTGCATCAGGAACTATTTCGTAGAGGGTCACTGTGGGGCCTATGGTCGCTTTAATCTGAGCAATACCAATATTGTAGTTTTTAAGGGTCTCCACTATCTTAACCTTGTTCTCTTCTAATTCCTCCTCATTGATTGTAATTCCAGATTCCCCTCCGTGCTTTTCTAACAAATCCAAGGAAGGAAATTTATAGTTAGAGAGTTCTAGTGTAGGGTCAAAGGCTCCAAAGTCCTTGAGTAATTGGTTGGATAAATTATCGGTACTCTCTTCTTCCTCGTCAATAGCAGCTACTTCAATTTCTAAGTTTTCGGAAGTTGGTGAACTGGTTTTTTCTTTTTGATTGGATACATCTGAAATAGAGAACTCTTTTTCTACCGTTTCTACACCTGATGCTTCTTTATTTTGTGCTATTGTATTTTCTAATGCTATAGCTGTTTCCTCTTGCTCTTCGCTTTCTTCCATTAGTTTTTGCAAGGGAGTTGACGCTTCTATATCTGATCTGTGGGTGTAAGGATCTACAATATCATTTTCTGTTTCCGCTTCTCCCACTATGGGTGTGGGCTTAAAACGAGCAAAAAAACTGCCTATGGACTGGGGGTTAAAATTAAACACCCTCACTATAAATATGATAAAAAAGACAGACAGAGACAACGAAAGTCCTGTGCTTCCTATATAATCTAAGGCAATATCTTTAATCTCAAAACCCATTACACCTCCAAAAATCGGATTGCTGTCTGCAGTGAATCCCAATGTGATACTTAGAAAGAGCGCGGAATACAATCCCCAAAACCAAATTTTATAAAGAGATTTTTTAGGTAGACTTAAAAATATATAGAACCCACTGATACAAACCAAACTAGACAAAATCAGCGCACTGAGCCCCAAACCTTTATACACAAAAAAATACCCTAGTGCAGCACCTAATTTATTAAGTGCATTTTTTGCAGCGACCTCTCTGTCTAAAAAAGCGCTCAAAACGCTCTGGTCTTCTTGCCAATGGTTTAAAAAAGAAATAAAAGAGATAGACAATGATAAGCCTATGATCAAAATAATAAAGCCAATAATGACTTTATTCTTTTTTGAAATCTCAAGCTTTAATTTAGGAGTGCTTTTCTTATGTAGGTGGTCACTTGCCTTTTTAGCCATTGCGTAGAGATTACTATTTTAAAGTACAGCTAAGGCTGCTTCATAGTTAGGCTCGTCTACAATTTCATTGACTTGTTCTGTGTAGATTACCTTTCCTGATGTATTAATAACAACCACCGCTCTTGAGTGAAGCGGAGCTAAGGGACCCTCAGTAAAACTAACTCCGTAGTCACGTCCAAAATGGCCTGTTTTAAAATCTGAAAGGTTTACGACATTTTCTAAGCCCTCCGCACCACAAAACCTGGCTTGTGCAAAAGGAAGGTCTTTAGAGACACAAAGTACTACAGTATTTTCCTTAGCACTTCCCATTTTATTAAAAGATCTTACGGACTGTGCACAGGTACCAGTATCTATACTAGGAAAAATATTAAGAATGATATTCTTACCACTAAAGTCCTTTAATGACTTGTCCGACAAATCAGAGGCTGTTAGTGTAAAATCTGGTGCATGGCTTCCTGCAGTTGGAAGTGTACCTATAGTTTGTAATGGAGTTCCTTTTAAATGTACCGTTGCCATAAATGAAATTTTAGTCTATAAAAATACGCTATTTGGAGAAGACCAAAAAAAAAATCTCCTCATAGGAGATTTTTAATTTTACAAGGACAATTTACAGCCCTTAAATAGTGATGCACCTGCTAGAAATTATTTGTCAATTGCGCCTAGAACCCGCTTCATGAAGTTGTTTAAAGCCTCTTTTTTTGGGGTTCCTGCAGCAATAGTTTTTTGAACCTCTACTGCGCCATAAAGATTTGAGATCAATTCTCCTATAACATCTAATTCTTCATCTTTTAAGGAAGAAATTTCACAAATTGACTCTAGAGTTTCAATGGTTTCCTCTAAATAATCAACGTCATTTTCTTCTACAAAAGAAAGCAAATGTTTAATGACTGGTAATTTCATTGACTAGTGTTTTAAGTACGTCGTATTTGTTGGTTTGTACTTGGTTCAAAAGCGTCCCACCTGAAAAAGCGGCAAAGGTAGGCAGGTTGTCTACTTGGGCTAATTTTCTAGATTCAGGAAATTTTTCAGCATCGGCCATAACGAATGTTATGGCTTCATTTTCCTGAGCCTCTTTTTTGAATTTAGGTTTCATGATCCTACAATTGCCACACCAAGTAGCACTGTATTGAACCATTACCTTAGGGTTTTGGGCAATTATTTCTGCTAAATTATCTTGTTCTAATTCTACCACCATTATGATATTATTTTGAGATTAAAGCGGGGCAATTGCCCCGCCTAAATTATTTAAAGCTTAATGAGAAGCTAAATAGCTTGCCACACCATCTCTGTTGGCAGACATGGCATCTTTTCCTTCTTCCCAGTTAGCAGGACAAACTTCTCCATTTTTCTGAACGTGCGTATAAGCGTCAATCAAACGGATAAACTCTTGTACATTTCTTCCAAGAGGCATGTGGTTTATCCCTTCGTGGAAAACAGTTCCTTCCTCGTCGATTAAATAGGTAGCTCTATAAGTTACATTATCCCCTTCTAAAAGGACCACCCCTGAGTTTTCATCGTATTGTTGTTCTGTAGCATCTAATATGTCTAAAACAGCCGCTAAGTTTCTATTGCTGTCTGCTACTAATGGGTAGCTTACTCCTTCAATTCCACCGTTGTCTTTCGGGGTGTTTAACCATGCAAAATGAACTTCTGCAGTGTCGCAAGAAGCACCAATAACCATAGTGTTTCTTTTTTCAAAATCTGCAAGTGCATCTTGAAATGCGTGTAATTCTGTTGGACATACAAATGTAAAATCCTTTGGATACCAGAATAATAATACTTTTTTGTTGTTCTTTTGAGCTTCCTCTAAAATATTAATTTTAAAGGTGTCACCCATCTCATTCATTGCGTTTACGCTTAAATTCGGGAATTTTTTTCCTACAAAGGCCATAGTTGTTTGTTTTGTTATTTGATGCTGCAAAAGTAAGGCAAACTAGCGCTTTAAAAACAGCAACATATTATTTTTAAACAATAGAACTATAAGAAAAATTGATAGTAGAATTAAGTCTCTTTTAATTGGGCTATTTTTATTTGAAAAGCGGCAAATAGCAAAGTCATAAATGGACTCAACCAATTGAATATAGCATACACAAAATAGTCTGCTACACTAACCCCTAATACACCTGAGTGA
>CAKZOR010000078.1 GCA_937136755.1 uncultured Flavobacteriaceae bacterium
TTAATCTTTTTTTTGACCACTGCCCACTGCCTTATTTTACAAGTAGTTAGACCAAATAAAAAAATGAAAGAAATGGGAAAAAGCATCGGCCAGAGGCCAAAAGAGCCTATTCGTAAAAAGAAAAAAGAAGGTAAAAAAGCGCGTTGGCTATTTAAAGAAGTTCCAAACTAATCCAAAACGGACCACAAAATCTCTAAAAGGGTATCCGGGCGCTACATAATAATCATACCCGGTAATGGGTGCGTTAAAATGCTCTGCCTTGAGATAGATCCTGGTTTGCTTTACCTTTCCGTTCATAAAGAAGTCTACCAGTGGGTAGCCGCCATTAAAAGTACTGCTCTGGGTATAGAATTCTCCCAGCACCGGGCTGTAACCATTCATGAGAAAGGAAGAGAAATACTTAAAAGTAAGACCCGTTTGGAAAAACATGGCCCCGTTAAAGATGTCTTTGGAAAAATACAAGGTATTGCGCGTGGTGATTTCTGGTACAAAGAGCGCCCCATTTTCTTGAGACACCTTCTGGTACATCACAGTATTATTGAGCGCAAAATGACCCAATCTAAATTCCTTCTGGTATTTCACCTTGATGAGTGCCAGATCTGCCGCCTCCTGAAGGGGCGTCACATAGGCGTTGTCCAGCACCTGCTCAAAGACATAGTCTTCTGTACGCTGCGCAATAGGAATTACGGGCTGCTGCCCCGCAAAGTAGGTATAATTCCCTATCAGGGTATAGCGGGCGTCTAGATTTCCCCAAATGGGAGAGTCCAATTGAACAAAGGCAGACTTGTGATCTTCCATCTGAAAATCTGCCGTGTGTTGCCAATTAAAATTTTCGTAATCACTTTGGTAGAGCAAGAAGTTAAAGTCTGGCATTCTCAGCTGACTGTTCGCCCCCACACGGAGCCTATGCTTTTGCCTGTGTATATAGGACAAAGATGCTTGGGCATTGTGCCCTGTTAAATCTCCTACCAAGGTATAATCCAAAGATCCTTCCAATTCAAAAGAAGGTGTTTTTTTCTGGTATCTGGCCCCCACAGCCACTTCCTGTCCCGTGAGCGCAGATTCAATGGTCTGCGTTTCAGTAACCAATAGGCTATTAAAGTAATACCTGTAATCGTATAGACGGGCCTGCGTTTTTAAAATTCCTAGTAAGGGATTGCTAAAGGTAGCAGACACCTCTTGGGTAAGTGTTTTTAAATGAGACTTATCCTTTATGATATTCCTAAAGGCGTCTCCAAAATAGGTGTTTTTAGAAGATTGCAAAAACTGGAAAGACCTGGTTTCATAAGCAATGCTATGCCCCAATACCAGACTACTCTTTCTTGGCTTAGCTAAAGAATCCTTAGACCTCGCGCGGGTAAGCCTGTAGGTCTGGTCCAAAAACACCCGTTTCCCACTGGCTACAGAAGTGGCATTAGTGAAATAAAGGTCTATTCTAGAGCGGTCAAAAAATCTGGGATTGGCAGACTGGAATTGCCTTTCTTTAAAGGGCAAGCCCCCGTGTTCTTGACCCTCAATGTTTTGAGCGGCGTAATGCCCCCTCACGGTATAAGCGTTGTCCTTAGACTGGTAGTTATAAGTGGCAATAAAACTTCCGGCTTTCATTTGATCATAGGCGTATTTCCCTTTGGACCTAAATCCTCGGTTGTAGAGGGAAAAATTGGATTTTCTAGACGTATTGGCCGTCAGTAAAAAATCTAAAAACTGGCCTTGCTCTAAGGAGGTCTTAAACATCATC
The DNA here is from genome assembly GCA_937136755.1 of uncultured Flavobacteriaceae bacterium. Taxonomy (GTDB): domain Bacteria; phylum Bacteroidota; class Bacteroidia; order Flavobacteriales; family Flavobacteriaceae; genus MAG-120531. The sequence goes on from CAKZOR010000078.1 coordinate 1,739, forward strand.
TCTGTAAGCGGCGTGGGTACATTGTAATAGGAGACGTCTTCTAATTCCTGATACCCGAAGTGCCTGGCCTTTGCCCCAATAGACGGCATGTAAGGCTTCGTATTTAACTGTGCCCCTAAAGCGGTGTAGGGCTGCCCCATATTGGCCATGGGCATGTATTCAAAATCGTCTTTTCTGAGATAATTGTATTTGTAGTCTTTTTGAATGGTTAGGGTAGTGTCTACAAAAGTGGTGTCCCGCTGGTGAGAAATGATCTGATAATCTTTAATGGTAATTCTAATGGTGTCTATCTTCACGGCTTCTCTACCCGCCATTTTTTTGACTAGTAACTTAAGACTGTCTGCTTTGGTTAAGACCTTTGTGCTGTCGGGAAGTTTTTGCGGCAAGGAATCGCTAACTTGCAGCGGTAGGGAATCTGAAGTTTTTACTGGAATGGTGTCCAAGGTTTTTACGGGAATAGTGTCTATTGCCTTTACAGGAATGGTGTCCCGCTTGGCCTCTGGCCGATGCGCCTTTATCTGCGCATGACCCAGAAACAAACCTAGGCTTAAAAATAATAGTACACTAAAAGCAACTCCTCTCATTAAAAGTATTTCTTAAAGGGGCAAAGGTAATGGTTTTGCGAAAACCGAATTGGTAAAATAAAGCTAAAAAAAAAACGGCCTCCAATTGGGGGCCGTTTTATATCATTAAGCAGTTTTATTAGTTCTGCTCGCTCAAGTTTGGATTAAACAAGATTTCTTCTTGTGGGATCTCGTAAGTCAAACGCTCATCTGTATGAGAGAAAGACTCTCCAGCGTTGTCTAACCAGTTAGCACCTCTTGTTCTAGTCTCACGTCTTCTCTTCATAATGAAGTAAGACTGACCTTCTGCAAATAACTCTAAACGCGCTTGCAATGCAGCTTCCTCAGCCAATGCCTTTCCAGACAAAGCATCTATGTAAGAACTGTCTCCAATTCTGAGGTCTAGTACTGCTTTTAAGCTGGTTCTCGCTGCAGCGTCGTTTCCATTTTCTGCTGCTGCCTCTGCATGTAATAAATACATTTCTGCAACCCTCATATAGTGAGAATCTGAGTCAATATTAGACTGTGGTCCAGAGAAAGGTCTAAATCCATTGGCTTCTGCCCCTTTGTAATAGAACTTACCAGTTGGCATTAAGATAGAATTGAACTGATTCTTTCTAATATCGTCTTCTCTGAAGTTGGCATATAAGTCTGAATCCATTCCTTTTCTATTTCCTACCGCTGCATACGAATAGCTATAGTAGTCCATGAAACCCCACCATGAGAAAAGAGACGCTAATCCCTGTCCCGCTGGTGTA
>CAKZOR010000079.1 GCA_937136755.1 uncultured Flavobacteriaceae bacterium
GGAGATACATTGGTTTTTGAGGGTGTTGAATATTTAGTGGTCAACGACCAAATGCTTCGAGCTATTATTACCGATAACAGAGAAGACATCTCCAAATTGGTGACTACTTATGTGACTGATTTGAGTAATTTATTTGAAAACAAGCAAACCATTACCCCAAATATAGCTGCGTGGGATACTAGCCATGTTACAGACATGAGTTATGTATTTGCTGGAGCGAGTGTATACAATGGTGTTTTGAGTTATTGGAATACCGCTAAGGTAACCAATATGTCTTATGCGTTTGCCAATGCTTTGGAGTACAATCAAGACCTTGGAGATTGGAACACGAGCCAGGTGACCCAAATGGAAGGAATGTTCTCTAATGCGACTGTATTTAATCAAGATCTCAGTGGTTGGTGCGTCTCATTGATTGACCAAGCACCTGCTAATTTTTCTAGTGGTTCTTCCATTTCCCAGTCCTCACTACCACAATGGGGTACTTGTCCTGAATGAAGTATTTTTTTGTCCAGCACTTACAATTTGCCCAATGCATAGTTTATGTGTATTTTCACCTTTGATTTAAAAGTATATTTCCCCTAACATGGCAAAAAATAACACTCCACCAAACCAATCTAACAGCCAAACGGTTCATCATTTATACAGCAGTGCTTTTTTAATTGCGTACTTACTCATTGGTTTTGTGCCCAATCTAGGTGCGGTAGACCAGATAGCCCCTCAGTGGTTGTATTTGAATGCTGTGAGTGTATTGGCAGCACTTTATATTTTGAAAAACCACGCGTATTTTTCATCGGCCGTAGGCAGTTTGTTTAAGACTAAATTTTCTTGGTTGTATGCCGCTTTTATTGTCTGGGCTTCTGCCTCGTATTTTTATGCCATGAACCCTACAGAAGTATTGGTGAATTTGGCTAGAGTGGTGGGGACCTCAATAGCTTTTGTGAATGTGTTTGTATTGCTTCAGAAAATACCCAATAAATTCAAGCTCATAGCCATGGTAGCTACCGGAGCTTTAATAGTAGAAATGTATATGGTCTTAGACCCTTTGTTGGGCTTGTTAAAACAGGGGGCCAACGCCTCTAGATCTTCATTGTTGAAAGGGACTACAGGTAATATCAATATTGCCGCTTTGTCTCTAGTGATTAAGATGCCTTTTGCGCTATATCTGATGAATTTAGCACAGAAAACATGGCAGCGAATGGCCTATGGAGTGCTTATCACCTTAACCATTTTTTGTTTGGTGCTCATTGCCTCTAGGGCCTCTTATGTGGCTTTGGTGCTGAGTTTACTGCTGTATGTGACCTTTTGTTTATACAACTACTTTAAGGCGGGTAAGCCCAAACGTTTGCTTGTTCCTATTTTATATTTTGTGGTGCCTTTTGTGTTGGCTGTAGGGATTAGTGAACTCAGTACTATTGGTAAAAACAATACTACTTTCTTTGAGCGTTCTGCGACCATTGTGCAGGCTACTACAGATGGATCTATTGCGGGGAGACTCCGTTTTTATATGGTAGGAGTGGAGCATATTTTAAATAATCCAGTAGTAGGTGCTGGTCTTGGAAATTGGAAGCTCATCTCTATTTTATACGACAAAGAATTTATCAATGGCTATGTGGTGCCGTATCATATGCACAACGATTTTATTCAGATAGGAACAGAACTGGGGATTCCAGGCTTCTTAATGTATCTCGGACTTTTTGGGCTACTCATTGCTTATATTGTTTATATAGCCAAGTCAAAATTACCAGAGAACACCAAGTTTTTCGTGGCTTTTTTGGCCATGTCTCTCAGTACTTATATGGTAGATGGTGCCTTGAACTTTCCTATTGCCAGACCTATTATGCAAATGGTGTGGCTGCTAGTGATGGCTTTAATAGTGCTATTGTTTTTAGACGCTAAGGCCTTCAATAAAGACCACAAACCTACCCCCATGAAAAACGCCTATTGGGTGTCTGTGGTGTGTTTGGTTCTATTGGCTCCGCTTACTTATATTACTTACCAGACCAACGAATCCCTAAAAGGGCAGCAGGTGCTTTTGGGGGAATACAATGCTGGGAAGTTCACCTATCCTTTAAACAAGATTGATCAAGTAGTACCAGGCATTCCAAATATTTCAGTGACCACCTTACCCATTGCCTCTATGAAGGCCAGGTATTATATGGAAAATGGTCAGGACGACAAAGCTTTAGAAATGCTCCGAGAAGGGATTACTGCCAATCCCTATTTAGGCTTTAGTGAAACACTGATGAGCCAGATTTTCACTAAGAAAAACCAGCGAGATTCAGCTACTTATTACGCCAAGGATGCCTATGAGCACTTGCCTATTCCACCGCATTTTGCAAACTACCTGAACCTGTTAATCCAAGAGGGCAATACCGCAGAAATAGACCGTATTTTCGCTAAAGATTCTGTGAAGCACGACCCTATGGTTTGGAAGAATTATATGATTGCGAGCAATGCTCTAAAGCCCACAGGAGATACTGCTGCTGTAGCAGTCGCTAACAGGGCCGTTGCACTGTTTCCGGCAGATAAGGACTTTTTAGTGCTTAAGAAAATAGCTGTTTTAGGGAAGGAAACGGTAGACCGTGCCTTTGCCATCTCTCAAGAAGGATCTGCCCTTTTTCAGCAGCAAGACTTTATGAATGCCGCGCAGAAGTTGTCTGAGGCTGCTGCTTTAGACCCGCTAGAGTTTTCTTATTTTGAGAATACCGGAGCTGCTTATTTTTCTGCAGGCTTATACGAGCTATCGCTTCCTTATTTTGACAAAGTGATTCAGGAACTCAACCCTAAATCTGGAAAATCTGAATATATTAAAGGCTTGGCCCTGATAAACCTGGGCAGAAATGAAGCAGCCTGCGAACTGTTTAAAGCTGCTAAAAAATACAGATACGCAGCAGCAGATCAGGCCTTACAAACGCACTGTAAATAATGAGTATTTTGTCATTTACATGGCTTTAATCACATAGGTAACTACCCCCCAGACCAATAAGGTATTGTCTTCCGTGACTGCAATGGGCTTGTATTTCTTGTTTTCTGGCATAAGGTAAAGCACCCCTTCGGTGATTTTAAGTCTTTTTACGGTGAATTCACCGTCTATAAAGCAAACGGCTATTTTACCGTCTTTAGGTTCTAGGCTCCTGTCTATCACCAATAAATCTCCATGATCTAGCCCTGCGCCGGTCATGGATTCCCCGCTGACGCGTGCGTAAAAGGTGGCTTCTTTGTTGCGTACCAGATTCTCGTCTAGACTAATGCGAATCTCTTTGAAATCGTCTGCAGGAGAAGGGAAACCAGCAGAGATACCTCCTTCAATAATCGGTTGCTTTTGCCCGCCCTCTGTCAGGGGCGTGTAAAAGCTTAAACTGGGTGTTTCTTTTGTTTTTACGAGTCTCATGAGTTTACGGTAATAATCTCAGACAGGGAAGTGGTATAGCGCTTGCTGAGGTGTTCTTGTTTCATTTTCCAGGTACGCTGCAGGTCTTGATTGCCTACTTTTAAGGCATTTCCGTAGCGTTTGTTCATTTTGTCCATCACGGCCATTAGGGCGTCGTGTTTGGGTTGCTCTCTTTGAAAGAGGTCCAATTGTTTTCCGTTTACAGGTACCAAACCACTGATCATAACCCCTGCTTTTTTATAGGCCACTCCAGGCTCGTATAAAGCCCTGAGTCCCTTAATGGCTACTTGTCCTAGTGTAATGCTAGAGTCTGTAGGGTAGGCTAGGGGAATGGCTAGGTGTTTTCTGATTCGAGGGACCTTTGGATCAAAGGGATTGTTGCGCAGAAAAACCATCAGTATGTTGGCGGCACTTTTCTGGGCGCGTGCTTTTTGAGCACAGTGGTTGGCAAAAGTGGCTATACGCTCTTCCAATTCGGGAAGGCTGCTAATGGTTCCTTCAAAACTCCTGGTGGTGGCAATGCCTTTTTTACTTTTCTGTCCTTCTTCTAGCCCTAGGGTAGGAATGCCTTTGAGGTCTTGCTGTAAGCGCAAACCTACTACGGCCATTTGCTTGCGTACCCAGTCTTCAGGCAGTCTGGTAAAATCGTAAGCTGTTTTTATTTGTACCGCTTCTAAGCGTCTGGCATGCTGGCGTCCAATGCCCCAAACGTCTGCTATTTGGGTCCATTTTAGTGCTTTTGTAATGCTTTCTGCCGTATCTATGACGTGTACGCCACCGGTGCGATCTTTGAATTTTTTGGCAACTTTGTTGGCTACTTTAGCCAGTGCTTTGGTGGGGGCTATTCCAATACTCACCGGAATACCGGTCCATTTCTCTACCCGTTGCTGCATTTCTTTGCCA
>CAKZOR010000080.1 GCA_937136755.1 uncultured Flavobacteriaceae bacterium
GAGAGAGGGGGGAGGGAGCAGGGGGGGGGGGGGGGGGGGGGGGGGGGGGGGGGCGGGGGGGGGGGGAAATAAGTAAACTTGACAGACACATTAGGCGCGGGGGAAGTAATCTTTGGTAATCTGCAAAAAAATTGAGACATGGGGATCTTTGGAATAATACTTGGTTTCATGCTTGCCGAAAGACTAGGACTGAGTCATTGATGGTGCAGGAGTTAGGAGTTTGCTAAAGTTGCCGTTGTGGATGCCTTGGTCTTTTCTTTAGTGGTGGTTCAGTTGATTGCAGCTTCGGACAGCAGTCTCTAATGTCAGCGGACGTGGGGTGCTGGTCGTTGCCTCTCGCGTTTCTTCTCCGTCTCCGGTTGATGAGGAAGTGGTGGTGACACTGCGGCTCTCGACTAGATCTAAGACTTCATTTTCTGTGGGTTTCTCATTCCATGTTGTGAGCCTGGCAGTGAGTGGTCTGGTGGTCACCCTCATGCCGCCCCCATCGTGCTTGGCGGTCCTGTGTACGTTGGTTGGGCCTCCGTCTCTCGCTGTGATGTCTGGGGTTTTTTTTTTCTTCTTCTTCTTCTTCTTTTCTTTTCTTTTTTTGCGTGTGACGGGTGGCACCCCTTCCGTCTGCATACAAGTGTCATTCTCAGCAGTTTCAGAGTGAAAGGACACATGAACCCGTAACTTGGGAAAAATCAGGCGAGCACAGGCCACAGTCGTTCCTGATTTCGCCTGCAAACTGGGGATGACTGGGGCAGGTATCACACCGGGCACTTCAGGATTTCCTCCAGGGTTTGCAACTATATCTAGAGAGTCAGTCCTGTCATCTCTCTGATTGCACCCTAGCGTACTTGTAGCCATGGTGGCCAGGAAAGTTTTGTAGGTTTCTTGGTGGCAGGAGGGTAGTACGTTTGTCACTTTAGTGCCCATCATCATGACGGCAACGCTCTGTGCTTCCACCGAAGTCGGTCCGTCCGTCTCTCTGCCACCGCAACATTGAAGGTTACAACAAGTGGCGTTGCTTGAGAATTTGGCACCGCACGAACACTCAAAGAAAAGGCTTTCGTTGGCGCTTTCGACGTGGCATAAAATTCGCATCGCAAGTCTGACACGAAGCAAGCGACGTGGCATCCAATGATCCATGTTGAATATGTTGCCCGTCCGTCTTCCTGCCACCGCAAATTGAAGGTTGTAGTGTTGCTTGTGAATTTGGTGCCGCACAAACAATAACACGAACAAGAAAGGGCTTCGTTGTCGCCTTCGACAAAGCATTTCAAGAAGTGTTTTCAAATGAAAATGGAGACTTTGTCTTACAAGGGTTATGCCGTGGTTTTTATGAAATTGAAGTGTCTCATATTGACTGTGGGACTCAATTTATTCCTCTAAATTTAACGGAAAACATTACCAAAACTTTCTATCTGGAGCATCATGTAGAAGCATTGAATGAAGTAGCACTTATTAAGAAAGCTAATAATTTATTGGAACAACAAACTATAGATGCGACTGTTTTGGAAAATAAAATCAGCCAAAGTTTTGCTGAGGCACTGACTGAAATACAAGGCATTAGCACCCTTAAAACAGGTAACTCCATTGCTAAACCATTGCTCCAAGGAATGTACGGGAGTAGGGTGCTTACTAATAACCAAGGGGTTAGAATGCAGGATATGGAATGGGGCGCAGAACACGCCCCCAATATAGCTACTTCTAGTGTAGAAGGGGTGTCACTTGCCGTTGGTGCAAAAGCGCTTAAATACGGTGGAGATGCTGTGGGTGGTGTGATTGTCTTAGATCCTAGAAAACCCGTTTTTAAGAATAGTCAAAAACACACTGCTATATTTTCTGCTTATTCCAATGGCTTGGGTGTTTTGAGTAGTCAAAAATTCGAGAGAGATTTTGAAAATGGTCTGTTTTACGGAATTCAAGCAAGTTTTAAAAAATCAGGTAATAATCAAAATACTGATGGTTACTTACTAAATACTGGATTAGAACAAACCAGTATCTCAATTCCTTTTGGTTGGCATTTGGCCCACAAAGGAATAGATGCATATATCTCTTATTTTAAAGCTAATAATGGTATCCTTAGAAACTCTCATATTGGCAACCTTCAAGATTTAATCAATCAGATCAATAGAGACACCACTATTCCGATTGGAGATTTCACCTATAATATAGAAAACCCAAGACAGGAAGTTTCTCATGTATTGGCCAAAATTTCTGCCTATTATCATTTTGAAAATTTAGCTAAGTGGACCCTTCAATACGACTTTCAGCAGAATAATAGAAAAGAGTTCGACCTCAGACTTGGCGATAGAAATAAACTACCTGGAACAGATTTGCAACTACAAACTCATGCTGCTCAATCTAATTTTAAATTAGACACCTCTTATGACAAAACACTCGAATTTGGGCTAGAAACAGCCTATCAGATACATTTTCCTAACCCTGCAACTGGTGTAAAAAGACTTATACCAGATTACAACAGCTTAAATTTTGGCGCTTATTTGTATGGATTAAAAACCCTCTCATCTGCATGGGAGATTGAAGGGAGCATAAGAGCAGACAGGGTACAAATAAATGCAGATAAATTTTATAAAACTTCTAGGTGGGAGTCATTGGGCTATAATATTGACTTTTCAGATTTTGTTGTTGCAGACTTTGACACCCAAATACTTACAGCGGCAAAATTGAATTTCAACACCCAATCTGCTGCACTAAGTGTTCACTTTAACCATGAAGAGCACCGTCTTAGCACGCACCTTCAATACCTAGAAAGAGCGCCTAATCCAGCGGAGTTATTTAGTGAAGGTCTACACCATTCTGCAGCTAGAATTGAATTAGGCTCTTTGAGAATGAGGAAAGAGAAAGCGCATAAATTAGGGATTCAATATAGCTATCGTTCTAATCAAAGAACTTTTTTATTAGCCCCTTATTTTAATCGTATTAACGATTTTATGGCACTTATTCCCTCAGGACTAGAATTCACGATAAGGGGTGCGTTTCCAGTTTGGGAATACCAGCAAACCAATGCAAACTTCACTGGAGTAGACTTTAAATGGACGGAGCGTGTTTCAAACGAACTGAAATTCACCAATGGGGCCTCTTTAGTTAAGGCAATTGACCTAAAAAACAATGCACCTTTTCCAAACATCCCCCCTGTAAGTACCCAACACGAATTAGAATATTTGTTTAAAAACATTAAGGGACTTAGTGTTCAATTCGCTGGGGAATACAATTTTAGGCAAAACGAGGTGCCTGAAGACCTTATGATCTTTAATCCGTACACACAAAAAGAAGAGCTACTAGAAATTAATAAAGCCCCTAACAGCTATTTTTTACTTTCATCTGTAGTAGCGTACCAATTTCCCAAAAGCGGTACCACCCAATATAAAATAAGACTTAGCGGTGAAAACCTCACCAATTTAAGTTATCAAAATTACCTCAATAGACTTCGATATTTTTCGAATGAATTGGGCATAAACTTTCAATTACAATTTCAAATCAATTTTTAATTAAACTAAATCACATCTTATGAAAAAGATTTTATCTACCCTATTAACCCTTTCGCTATTTATATCATTTTTATCTTGTAGTGACAATGATAGCCCTGAACTTATCCAAGAGGAAGAAGTTATTACCTCAGTAATTGTAACACTTCAATCTGGAAGTGACACAGTTACTTTAAGTTCAGTAGACTTAGATGGAGACGGGCCAAACGAACCTGTAATAACGGTACAAGGCTCATTGAAATCTGACACCACTTATTCTGGTGCTGTTAAGTTTTTAAATGAATCTATATCTCCGGTAGAAGATATTACAGAAGAAGTTGCAGAAGAAGCAGAAGAACACCAAGTATTTTACTCATTTACCTCGCCTATCAGTTCAGTGGCAACTTTAGATACAGATTCAAGTGGGAACCCATTGGGGCTCGTTTTCACTTTAAAGACAGGAAGCTCTGGAAATGCAACATTGGGACTTACATTAAGACATGAACCTAAAAAACCAAATTCTGGAATTTTAGATGCAGGTGGAGAAACAGATGTAGCAGTTAATTTTAGCGTTTCTGTAGAATAAAAACTACTTTTTAAATCCGCTTAGGTTTTGATTTATAAAGTCTTTTGGGAAATTTTCATCCCCATCAAACCCCAGGGCAAGGTGGGGATTTTTTTTGGGTAAGTAATACGTATTGAATAGATAGTCCCAAATGCTTAAACTGATTCCAAAATTCACGCCAAAACGACCTTTTGGAAGTGATTTAGCATGGTGATAAAGGTGCATTACTGGGTTATTGATCAAGTATTTTAGAGGCCCCCAATCAAGGGCTAAATTTGCATGATTTAAATGACCAATACCAATAGAGATAAAATGAACAATAAAGGCTTGTTCTGGCTCAAAACCTCCCAATAACATAATGGCTATGGTCTTCAATGGTTTGTAAAGAATGTTCTCCATCCAATGATACCTCAAATGAGCAGCAAAACCCATTTCTTTCACGGAATGATGCACTTTATGGAACTGCCAAAAGAACGGAACCTTATGAAGCGCAATATGCGTAAACCATTGAACAAAATCCAGAAGGACAAAGAACACCAAAAGACCCAACCAAGCCGGTAATTGATTTACATCTAGTAAGGCCATAGATTGGATAGTTATACCATAGGCAGAAAAAAGATTCCCCAGAATTACATATAAGCCACTAATAACACTTGAGAACACAAAGAAATTAAAATACATATACACCGCATCCAGCCAAAAGTCTTTCCTAAAAACCTTCTGCTCTTTTCGCCATGGAAATAGTAATTCCAAACCCCACACAACAAGGGAGATTAATGTTAGCCCCCAAAAATAATTTTGATTCCAGGGAACATCGAAAATGATGGATCTATAAAACCAACGAAAACTACCGCTTATGGCGTTTACAATAATGTCTATATACTAATTTAAAAAATGTTATCTAAGGATTACCAGTAAGATGAACATCCTAAGCACCTATCGCTACTAACTATATTAATCCA
>CAKZOR010000081.1 GCA_937136755.1 uncultured Flavobacteriaceae bacterium
AACACATCTAAGACGCTCAGACACTAAGCAAAAGGAGTACGAAACACTTACGGCAGACCTTTCGGACAATGCTTATATAGTTTTGGATGCACTGTCCTCAGAAGTATCACTTCCCATACAAACTTTAAGTACTTTAGTTCCAAAGGATAATATTTTTAATATTATTGAGGTATTACTAACCCTTAGACTGGTTGTTGTAGAGGAGCAACTCACAGCGCGATATAAACCAAAATTTAGAAACGAGTACACTTTTCCAAAACATTTCATCTCAGATACTAAAAGTGTTGAATCTTTATTTTTATCACTTAAAAATGCCCCCAAACAATTAGAGATTTTAAATTTCTTTATCTCAAGAGTATCTCAATCAAAAATAATTACCGACTTAGATTTTAGAAAGAATGGATTAAGTACTGCTGCGTTAAAAGGACTTATTGCTAAAGGATTAGTAAAAAAATCAGAAAAGCGAATAGATCGTGTTGAACTTGATTCAGATTTTAAAACGGCACCGATTAAAACATTAAATCCTTCACAGTTAAACGCATTGGCTGCAATTAAGTCTCATTTCAAAGAACGTAAAGTGGCGCTTTTACATGGTGTTACTGCCTCTGGAAAGACAGAAGTGTATGCGGCTTTAATTCAAGAGGCGCTTTTAAGGGGAGAGCAGGTGTTGTATTTACTGCCTGAAATTGCATTGACAACTCAGCTTATCACCAGACTTCAGTCCTATTTTGGCACTTCGGTCTCTGTGTATCATTCCAAATACAATTTGCAAGAGCGTGTAGAAGTTTGGCAAAATGTGGTTCATGAAAATCCCAAAGCGCAACTAATTGTTGGCGCTAGATCTGCACTTTTCTTGCCTTTTAAAAAGTTGGGCCTCGTTATTGTAGATGAGGAACATGAGAATTCATTCAAGCAGTTTGATCCAGCGCCAAGATACCACGCTAGAGATTCAGCGATTGTTTTGGCTCATATTTCACAGGCGTCCATTGTCTTAGGTTCAGCAACACCTAGTTTGGAATCAATGCAAAATGTATTGCAGCAAAAGTATGGTTTAGCAGAATTGACTCAAAGGCATGCCAACATTTCTATGCCTAGCATAAATTTAATAGACCTCAAGGAGCAATACAAGAAGAAAAAAATGAAGCTTCATTTTTCAGAGCCACTTAGGTGGGCTATTGAAGAAACTTTATATGCTGGGGAGCAAGTGATTTTATTTCAAAATAGGAGGGGATACGCTCCTATAGTTGAATGCTTTAGCTGTGGGCACACCCCACATTGTAAAAGTTGTGATGTGAGTTTAACCTTTCATTCAAATGCTGGAGTACTTCGTTGTCATTATTGTGGATATGAAGAACACAAAAAATCGCAATGCACCTCTTGCGGAAGTCTAGATGTGTCTACAAAAGGTTTTGGCACAGAACAAGTAGTCACCTCTTTGGAGACTCTTTTTCCTGATGCTAAAGTAGGCCGTATGGATTTAGATACTACTAGGGCTAAAGATGGTTACCAGCAAATTATTGATCGTTTTGAGCAACATGAAATAGATATTCTAGTAGGTACTCAAATGTTGAGCAAAGGATTAGATTTCAGAGATGTTGGTTTGGTAGGGGTCATGGCTGCAGATTCATTGCTGAATTTTCCTGATTTTAGGGCGCATGAAAAAACTTTCCAATTACTCACCCAGGTAGCAGGACGTGCAGGTAGAACGGAAAAAAAGGGAAAAGTACTCATTCAGACTTACCATCCGGAACATCAAATACTCCAACAAGTAACTACTTATGAATTTCAATCCATGTGTAAGGAGCAATTGTATCAGAGAGAGATATATAAATACCCCCCCTTTAATAAAATTATTAAAATAACGCTAAAGCATAAAGACTACAACAAATTGAACCATGCCTCAGATTGGTTTGCAAAGGGTTTGAGGAATATATTTAAGACTGGGATTTTGGGACCTGAATTTCCGGTTGTCTCTCGGGTTAGAAACCAGTACATAAAACACATTCTCTTAAAAGTACCCCCACAGTACGACCTTAAGCAAGTGAAGAGTGCTTTGCTTAGGTTAGAAAAATCCTTTAATGCAGTAGGTCCTTTTAAAGGGGTGAGAATTGTCTTCAATGTGGACCCTTATTAAATCTCATCATTGAGTCTTATTTATGGTTAAATACACTACAATGCTTATGGGGCCATTTTTTTAAAAATTGTCAACGTATTAGGTGTTTTATATAAGTTTCATGGCTTCTGATAAACAATTTTTCTTTGCCCTACTCACCGGAATAACCTGACCACTAATAGCCACTTCTCTAGCATTGAATCGATCTATTTTTTCAATGTTTATGACAAAAGATTTGTGAACTCTTATAAAGGTGTCTTTTGGGAGTAAATCATGGAATGCTCTTAAAGAAGAAAGCACTAATACATGACTGTCAAGAGTGACTATTTTTACGTAATCTCCTTTTGCTTCTATCCATTTAATTTCTCCAAAATTAATTCTCTTTTTATTCATCTTAGATCGAATAAAAATTTGATTTTCAGACGCGTCATTCTGGTGCTCTTGCTCGTATTTTAGCATAGCTCTTTTTATCGCTAGATCAAACCTAGTTAGTAAAATAGGTTTTTGCAAAAAATCAGTTACGTCATATTCAAACGCTTTGAGAGCGTGTTCTGTTTTCCCAGCTATAACAATTACTTGAGGTTTGTAGTTTAAGGTTTCTAATAATTCAAAACCTGAAATTAAAGGCATTTCTATATCTAAAAACACCAGATCAATAGACCTGTTATTAATACCGTTTTTTGCCTCTATCGCATTTCTGAAACTTGTCACTAGGACAAGATCTGGATGTGATTTAATAATTCTCTCTAAAGTGATTCTTTGAATTTCTGAATCTTCTACAACAACACATTTTAGCTTTGACATATGAAATGGGATTTTCATTGGGATGCAGTAAATGTATTTAAACTTTAAACCTATTTATAATAAATGATGTGAACTTAGGCTATAATGTTGTGAAACTAATTTAATCTGTTGTTTTGTATTTTAAACGAGCTAGATTAAGGGTGAAAAATCGTAAAACTGACAAGTAATCAGGTCAATTAGATTCATAAGTGCTTAAATTCACTAGAGTTTGTAAATTTTTTGCATATACAGAAAAAAGACTTACTTTTGCAGACTTAAATTATATAACATATGAATCATTACGAAACTGTTTTCATTTTAAATCCCGTTCTGTCTGATACTCAGATAGAGGAAACAGTTAAGAAATTTGAGGATTTCTTAATTAGTAAAGGCGCCAAAATGGTTGCTAAGGAAAATTGGGGGCTAAAAAAATTAGCCTACGCTATTCAGCACAAAAAAAGTGGTTTTTACCATTTGTTTGAGTTCACTGCTCCTGGAGAGGTCATTACTCCTTATGAGCAAGAGTTCAGAAGAGATGAGCGTATTATGCGATTCTTAACTGTAAAATTAGACAAGCATGCCATTTCTTGGGCAGAGCGTAGAAGAGTTAAATTACAAACTAAAGCTTAATTATTATGTCTATAGAACAACAAGCAAAAGGTAAAAAAGACGGAGAAATCAGGTATTTAACTCCGTTGAACATAGATACCAACAAACAGAAGAAATATTGTCGTTTCAGAAAGTCTGGTATTAAATATGTAGACTATAAAGATCCAGATTTTTTAATGAAGTTAGTAAACGAGCAAGGGAAACTTTTGCCGAGAAGATTAACTGGTACTTCATTGAAATATCAGCGTAAAGTGGCTACTGCTGTAAAAAGAGCGCGTCACATTGCATTAATGCCTTACGTAGGTGATTTATTAAAATAAAAGCAACGCATCATGGAACTTATATTAAGAGAAGACGTACAGAACTTAGGTTTTAAAGATGATATTGTAAACGTGAAAAACGGATACGGTAGAAACTATTTAATTCCTCAAGGATTGGCTGCTATGGCTACTTCTTCTGCTAAAAAAGTATTGGCAGAAAATTTAAAGCAAAGAGCACATAAAGAGAAAAAAGTTGTTGCAGAAGCCAATAAATTGGCAGAAGCATTGAAACAATTAGAGATTAAGCTTACCGCAAAAACTGCAGGTGGAGATAAATTATTCGGATCTATTTCAAACATAGATGTTGCTGCTGCTTTTGAAAAAGCAGGACAAGCGATTGAGAAAAAGTTTATTACCGTACCTGGTGGAACTATCAAGCGCACTGGAGCATATACTGCTCAGGTTCGTTTGCATAGAGAAGTTATTGTAGACATTGCTTTTGAAGTAATTGCTGAAGCATAACATTTTTTTAAATGTAATTAAAAAAAGGCGGTGTTTTTACACCGCCTTTTTTATTTTTGCAAAATGAAATATACCCGTTTAACCAAAGAGCAATTAGAAGAGTTGCACCCAGAATTCATCAATTTCTTGGCCACCCAGTCTATTACTGCGACAGAGTGGGAGGAGATTAAAGTCCAAAAACCAGAAGTGGCTGAAGAGGAGTTAGATGTTTTTAGTGATCTTATCTGGGAGGGCGTACTGAATAAGGTTTCCTATTTAGAAAATATAAGTGCCCAACACATGCATTTATTTGAGGCACTTGAGAAAGAGATTAAACTCATTTCAGTTAAAGTCCTCAATCCAGACATTGATTTAAATACCACCACTGGATTTGCTTGGTTTAAGAAAAATTATCAGGGAGATTTTGTAGAGTATTTGTCTGCCGCAAAAGCATATAAAGACTCTAGAAACTCAGAGTTATTCGATTTAATTAAACAAGGGGCTAGTATCACTAAGGGCGATTTATACCAGTGGTTTGACAATCTTATAGATTAAACCGATATTTACTTTTTTATAACACGCTTTTAGAATTAGATATATATGGCTCAAAAACCAACAATACCAAAAGGTACTAGAGATTTCTCACCTATTGAAGTGAATAAGAGACAATACATAATGTCTTGTATAAAGCGTCAATTTGAACTTTATGGTTTTAACCCAATAGAGACCCCTTCATTTGAAAATTATGACACCCTTATGGGAAAATATGGTGAAGAAGGGGATCGGTTGATTTTTAAAATATTAAATTCTGGAGATTTCTTGTCTAAAGTTTCAGACGAGCAGCTAGCCTCTAAGGATGTTAAGGCATTAACACCACAAATTTCGGAGAAAGCCCTCCGTTATGACTTGACCGTTCCCTTTGCCCGTTATGTAGCCATGCACCAAAACGAGATTGATTTTCCATTCAAGCGTTACCAGATGCAACCGGTTTGGCGTGCCGACAGGCCTCAAAAAGGCAGGTTTAGAGAGTTTTATCAATGTGACGCAGACGTTGTTGGTTCTAGCGCTCTACTTCAAGAAGTAGAGCTGATGCAGTTGTACGACGCTGTTTTTTCAGATTTAGGTCTCCAGGGGGTAGTTATTCATCTAAACAATAGAAAAATACTCAGTGGAATAGCTGCTGTGATTGGTGCTGCAGACAAACTCATTGACTTTACAGTAGCCTTAGATAAGCTAGATAAGATAGGTCCAGAAAAAGTGGCTATTGAAATGCTTGAAAAGGGTATTTCACAGGAAGCAGTTAATATGGCGGCTCCTTTGTTTAACTTAAAAGGTACTAATGAGGCTATTTTGGATACGCTTTCCTCATTTTTAGCGACATCGGCCGTAGGCCAAGAAGGAGTCTCTGAAATGGCTTATGTTTTAAAGTCATTATCTCGTACAAATCTTTCTGCCTGTTCCGTATCTATTTCTGTAACTCTGGCCCGTGGGCTCAATTATTATACGGGGACTATTTTAGAAGTTTCTGCTCCTGAGGGGGTCTCTATGGGATCCATTGGAGGAGGAGGGAGGTATGACAATCTCACCGGAATTTTTGGACTTCAGAATGTGGGTGGCGTAGGAATTTCCTTTGGTCTGGACCGTATTTATTTGGTATTAGAGGCTTTGGATCTGTTTCCAAAGGCTATTCTGGCTGGACCGCAGGTGTTTTTTGTGAATTTCGGGGATTCAGAATCTTTGAAAGCCATGACATTGGTGCATAAGCTAAGGAAATTAGGAATTTCCTGTGACTTGTATCCAGCGGCGAGCAAGGTGCAAAAGCAAATGAAATACGCCCACCAAAAAGGTGCGCAATACGTAGCGCTTTTAGGCGCTCATGAAATTGAAAAAAATATCTTGGTACTGAAGCATATGGATAGTGGGGACCAGATGGAGTATTCTTTAGATGAAATGGAAGCTATTGCAGCTATTTTTTAAATGCCCATTAAAGTTTTAGATATAAAAAAAGCATCCTATACGGATGCTTTTTTATTGAATACCCTTGTGATTTAGTCAAAATAACTGAATGTCTCTCCAGATTTGATGGTTAGAAGCGTTTCGTATATGAGTCTAATGACATTTTCTACATCTTCTTTTTGAACCATTTCTACGGTGGTGTGCATATACCTTAAAGGCAATGAGATAAGTGCAGAAGCAACCCCTCCGTTGCTATAGGCAAAGGCATCTGTATCTGTTCCTGTAGATCTAGAAGAAGCCATTCTTTGAAACGGAATATTGTTTTTCTCCGCTGTTTCAATGATTCTAGCCCTTAATTTGTTTTGCACCGCAGGCGCATAGGAAATAACCGGTCCATCTCCTAGCTGGGTAAGCCCTTGTACTTTTTGCTCGATCATTGGAGTAGTGGTGTCATGGCAAACATCTGTGACAATAGCGATATTAGGCTTTATGGTTTGGGTAATCATTTCTGCTCCCCTTAGGCCAATTTCTTCTTGAACAGAATTGGTAATATACAATCCAAATGGAAGCTTTACCTTGTTTTCATGTAACAATCTCGCTACCTCTGCAATCATAAAACCACCTGCCCTGTTGTCTATTGCTCTACATACAAACTTATTGCCATTGAGTACTTGGAAAGTGTCTGGATAGGTAATGACACAACCTACATGTACCCCCATTTCCAATACTTCCTTTTTGTTTTTAGCACCAATGTCAATGCATATGTTGTCTAATTTTGGAGTGTCTTCCTTGTCATTTTTCCTGGTGTGTATTGCTGGCCAGCCAAAAACACCCTTAACAATACCTTTATCTGTATGAATGTTCACCCATTTAGAAGGAGCAATCATATGGTCGGATCCTCCGTTTCTTATCACGTAGATAAGTCCCTCTTCTGTGATGAAATTTACATACCATGAAATTTCATCTGCATGGCCTTCTATGACCACTTTAAAAGGAGCATCTGGGTTTATAACCCCTACTGCAGATCCGTATGTGTCTGTGATAAAAGTGTCTACATATGGTTTTAAATAATCCATCCACAGCTTTTGTCCTTCCCATTCGTAACCTGTAGGTGCTGCATTATTGAGGTATTTTTCTAAAAACGCTTGAGAAGCGTCGGTCATTATAGGTTTGTGTTCCATGATTCTAAATTTGTTGCTAATGTAATAATATTCACTTTTATTTAGCACTGTTGTCTGTTCTTTATCCTTAATTTTGTAAACAAATTATAGTGGCTTTTAAAGCGTATGAAACAGCTTTGTATGATTGTTTTGGTGTTTGTGTGTAGTGGGGTTTCTTCTGCTCAAGACACTATATCGCAAAATCAGACACAAAAGGAATTTGTAAAACTCCAAGGAGATGCCTATTTCTCTTCCTCTATTCCTTTAAATGAAGTAGTTGTTTTTGCAGACATGAAATTTCAGTCTACCCAAGAAATTTATAGGTATTTATTGCTTAAACGTAGAACTATCAAAGTGTACCCATATGCTAAATTGGCTGCTGAGAAACTCACAAGCTTGCAGGACAGTATTTCGCAACTTTCTTCTAATAGAAAGAAAAAGAAATACACCAAGCAAATGCAAAAGTATATAGAAGGCACCTTCTCGGATGAATTAAAGAAGCTTACCCGATCTGAGGGCCAGATTCTTGTAAAACTAATTTTTAGACAAACGGGCTCTTCTTCCTATGACTTAGTGAAAGACCTCCGCTCTGGTTGGCGTGCTTTTTGGTATAGCACCACAGCAAGAATGTTTAAGATCTCTTTGAAAGAGGAGTTTCACCCAGATCTTGTCCAGGAAGATTATCTTATAGAAGACATTCTTCAAAGGGCTTTTATGGAGAATAAGTTAGAGTATCAAGCTTCTGCTTTAAATTATGATTTTGCCAAGTTGTATAATAAATGGAAGACTGAAAAAAAGTCTCCATAATTCTTGTTAGCTTCATTTGTTTGTACTATTTTTATTTCCCTCAATTTTTTTGAGGATGCAAATGACTGGTTTTAAGTGCTTTTGACAAGAGAGTAAAAAAAAAATAAAAAACTTTTATTTTTGCCTTTTAAATCGAAAAACTCGTTCTATATTTGCACCCGCTTTGGGAGACAGAGCGACAATAAAGAAACAAGTTCATAGACATATTGAAAAGACAGCGCGTAGAATCATAGCGATATGGTTTTACAATAAGATTGAATTAAATTATCCTTAAAAAGAGTTTGGGAAAGAGTTTTTTATTGCGGTTGTTAGAAATTATTTAACAAACAACGATGAAGAGTTTGATCCTGGCTCAGGATGAACGCTAGCGGCAGGCCTAACACATGCAAGTCGAACGGTAACAGGAATTAGCTTGCTAATTTGCTGACGAGTGGCGCACGGGTGCGTAACGCGTATACAATCTACCTTTTGCTGAGGGATAGCCCAGAGAAATTTGGATTAATACCTCATGGTATTATTGACAGGCATCTGTTAATAATTAAAGGTTACGGCAAAAGATGAGTATGCGTCCCATTAGCTAGTTGGCGAGGTAACGGCTCACCAAGGCAACGATGGGTAGGGGTCCTGAGAGGGAGATCCCCCACACTGGTACTGAGACACGGACCAGACTCCTACGGGAGGCAGCAGTGAG
>CAKZOR010000082.1 GCA_937136755.1 uncultured Flavobacteriaceae bacterium
TATTCCAGAAAACCTGTCTTGTGTATTGTTTAGAAGAAAAGGATGGACCCCTGAAGACTATAGAGAATGGACGTATCAAAATCTAGAAAAAAAATTCGCTTTGGTCACTCCAACAAAATTTAAGCATCAAGGAACGATGGAAACAGTGGCGCGTTTTTGCTTTATTAACCCAGATACGACTCTAAAAGATATTACAGATATTTTAGATACTATGAAGTAGTTATAAGAGATGATTTAAAGACTAGCATGCGTAACGCAGCCCAAAACTTATGGGACTAAATTCTCCAAAATACCCTCGCCATCTTTTAAAGACCACCTCACTCTTTGGTGTGGGTCTCCCAGTTTAAGGTACTCTATACCATGGGTTTCTAAAGTGATAATACAAAAATGCCTGTGGGCTTTGTAAGTGAGCGCTTTAGAATGATCAATGACCGTACCTGGTGCTAGTAAGGTGGTGTATTGTTTTTTAGAGGATTCAGGAACTTTCTCCCAAGCGGCATCGGCCAGAGGCCCTGAATGAATCATTTTTACCCTACCAAAACATTTGAGTTGTATTTCAGTGAGTGGGTCGTAAAATAAAATTTCAGCTTGTGGGTTTATTTGGAGGTCTAACACTTTGTTGCTTCTTGCATCTGTGTGAATTTCTAGGTGTATTTTTTCGTTTACGCCCCTAATAACGACCATTCTTGCAGATGGAATAGCTGTTACGCTGGTGGTAGCCAGCACCCCTTTTTTTAACCAATGGTTTTTATCGCTATTTCTGAGCGCAAAAATGGAATGGATAAATGCAATAAAATGATCAGGATGGCTAAAACTATTTTTCAAAACCTAAATTTCTATTAAATATACTAAAAAGTGGGCGACCCTAAACATCAAATTATTATTTTTGCCCATGCAAAATAAAGTCCTCATCCTAGATTTCGGTTCTCAATACACCCAGCTTATTGCTAGAAGGGTTAGAGAATTGAATATTTACTCTGAAATTAAACCCTATAACAAGCCGCCAGAAGACCTCAGTGGTTTTAAGGCTGTGATCCTTTCTGGATCTCCTCATTCAGTGAGAGGAGAAGACGCTCCACATCCTAATTTAGATGGAATTAAGGGTAAGTTACCCCTTTTGGGTGTTTGTTATGGTGCCCAATATTTGGCCCACTTTAAAGGAGGAGAAGTGGCACCCTCTAACACCAGAGAATACGGAAGGGCAAATTTGTCTTTTGTCGCTTCTGGAGAATTATTTTTAGCGGGTATTTCTGAAGGGAGTCAGGTTTGGATGAGTCATTCAGATACCATTAAGACACTGCCTACTGGAGGGAAGCTTTTGGCCAGTACACATGATGTTCAAAATGCGGCTTATAAAATTGAGGGAGAAGACACCTATGCCATTCAGTTTCATCCAGAGGTTTACCATTCTACCGATGGAAAAAAACTTTTGGAAAATTTCTTAGTGAAAATTGCTGGAGTGGCTCAGGATTGGACCCCAGATGCTTTTGTAGAAGAAACAGTCGCTAAATTAAAAGCCCAAATTGGAACGGATAAAGTAATTCTTGGTCTTTCAGGAGGGGTAGATTCTACTGTTGCTGCGGTCTTACTTCATAAAGCCATAGGGGCTAACCTACATTGTATTTTTGTGAACAACGGTTTACTTAGAAAAAATGAATTTAGTGAAGTGTTGGATCAATACCAGGGGATGGGATTGAATGTGAAAGGGGTAGACGCGTCGGCACGATTCTTGAATGCACTTAAAGGAGAATCTGATCCAGAGAAAAAACGCAAAGCCATTGGAGGTGCTTTTATTGATGTTTTTGACGTGGAATCTCAGCAAGTAAAAGACGCTACTTGGCTGGCTCAAGGAACTATTTATCCAGATGTAATAGAGTCTGTCTCTGCTACTGGAGGTCCCTCTGCAACGATTAAGAGCCACCACAACGTGGGAGGTTTGCCAGATTATATGAAATTAAAAGTAGTAGAGCCGCTTAGAATGTTGTTTAAAGATGAGGTGAGAAGGGTAGGAGCTAGCTTAGGAATAGACGCGGCTTTATTGGGAAGACACCCTTTTCCAGGTCCTGGATTGGCCATTCGTATCTTGGGAGATATTACTGCAGAAAAGGTAGCTATCCTTCAAGAAGTAGACGCTGTTTTTATTCAAGCATTAAAACAATCAGGTTGGTACGACAAGGTGTGGCAAGCAGGCGCTATACTCCTTCCTGTGCAGAGTGTTGGCGTTATGGGAGACGAGCGCACCTATGAAAAGTGCGTAGCGCTAAGGGCTGTGGAAAGTACCGATGGTATGACAGCAGATTGGGTGAACCTTCCATATGAATTATTGCAAAAGATATCTAACGATATTATCAATAAAGTAAAAGGGGTAAACAGAGTGGTATATGACATTAGCTCAAAGCCACCTGCTACCATTGAGTGGGAATAATATGAATAGACTGCAGCAGCTATTTTTTGGGTTAATGTTGTTTTGTGTGTCCCTTGGATTTACACAGACAATAGATGCTGTGCCTGAGTTTTTCTCTTACAGGGTAAAGCCAGGAGACAGCAGATGGAACATGGCACAAGATTTTGGTATCTCCTTAGACTCTCTGTGGAAATTAAATCCCCATTTGTCTGAATATTCCATGGAATTGCCCGTAGGAATAGTGATAACACTTCCTAAAAAAGAAATTAATAGCAGTCTTGTTAACCTCAACGAAGTGGAATCTAGTGCTTCCTTCAGGCGAATAGATCCTTTTGAGCAAGCAGTATCCCCAGACAGTGTTTATGTAAATACTAATCCTTATCCGGCTATCAAGCCCTATGATCAAATACCTTTTATAGATAGTTTGCTGCGTCCTTATGAAATGCAGCTCATGTTTGCCCTTCCCTTTAGGATAGATAAAATGAACTATCAAGACTCATTAGTGGGGCAAAAAACCATAGAAGCAAGGCGAGACATGAAATTGAGTCTCGGTTTTTATACAGGGGCTTTAATGGCCATAGATTCATTGCAAAATCTTGGGATATATGTCACTCCAAGGCCCATAGATACTCAGTTAGACGCTACGGTATTGTTCAATAAGCTGCATAGAGATTCCTTAGGCCCCCCAGATGCTATCATAGGTCCCTTATTGCCTTCCAACCAGTCGGTGTTGCTTAATTATGCAAGGGCGCACAATATTCCTGCAGTCTTGCCGGTAGTTTCTTCGGGTCCTTTTGATTATGAAAAAGCCTTTTATCCTGTGCCTAAAGAAAGTGTACTCCGAGAAAAATTACTGTCTTTTGCTCAGAAAACCTATGGGGGTGAGAAAGTATTTCTTATTGCAGATGCAGAAAACACCACAGCAGCCTCAGCAATAAAAGACCTATTCCCAAGGGCTTTTGAAGTGGAGCTGATCAATAATATTTCTGTAGAGATCGATACTTTTGCGACGGAACTAGACTCGGTAATTCCCAATTGGGTATTTGTGGAGTCACAAAATTTAAAATTGGTGTCTAGTGTGAGCTCTATATTAAATGCCAATATTACGGAGAAGGTGAAAATTAAGATGTTTACCACCAATACCAATAAGGCTTTTGAAAATGATGTGATAGACAACCAGCATTTATCTGCCCTTCATTTTACTTTCCCAACATTTTATAAAAATACCCGTGAGACTCCTTTCACAAGGGCTTACGAGCGAAAGTTTGGTTCTTTTCCAGACCCACTTACGGTTAGGGGGTTTGACCTTACTATGGATTTGGTGTTAAAAATGGCTCACCCCAATGGGATTCTTGCAGCACAAGCGCAAATGGGACCCACCTGGTATGTGGATCATATTTTTCAATACAGTCCACTTTTTTCTCTTGACACGAACAGGTCTAGTGGTTTTTACAACCAAGCTTCTTTTATCATGACCTATGAGGAAATGGATGTTAAGTTGGTAGAGTAAGACTTTACTTTTAAAAATAAGGCATTAAGCATCTAATGACACATCACAAATTTCAATGGCTTTTTTTAAGGAAGCGAGTTTGTCAGTGTCTTTAGGGATAAATTCTTGGGCCACATATCCCTTGTATCCAGTAGCTAGAATAGCCTTCATAATAGCAGGATAATACAATTCTTGGCGTTCATCTATTTCATTTCTACCTGGAACACCAGCCGTGTGGTAATGACCTAAATATTGGTGGTGGTCCCTAATGGTTTTTATAATATCGCCCTCCTGAACTTGCATATGGTAAATGTCATAGAGTAATTTAAAATGATCAGAACCTAGACCTTTACAAAGTGCCACCCCCCAGGCAGTACTATCACACATATAATCTGGATGGTTTTGTTGGTTAAATAGTTCCATTTGCAACACTACACCATGCGCCTCAGCCAAAGGTATAACTTGTTTTAAACCAGCAATGCAATTGGCCAGCCCTTCAGCGTCAGATTTACCCTCCCTATTACCGCTAAAGCAGATGAGGTTGGTATAGCCTGCGGCCGATACCTTAGGAATCATTTCCCGATAATTTCGAATGAGTACTTCATGATATTGTGGGTCATTCCATCCTTTGGTCAGTGAAATTTCTGCCCCATTACACATACTGCTGTGAATACCGTGTTTTTTAAGTAGTGGCCATTCCTTGGGTCCCATAAGATCTACCCCTTTAATACCTATTTTTTTTACCGCAATGAGAAAATCTTCTAGTGGAATATCTGAATAACACCAATGGCAGACGGCGTGATTTAGGTTGTTTTTCAGAGGGGTTGTTTTTTCAGTTGGGTCTAAATCTTTTCCATGAAGCGGAAAAGTGGCTAATGTAGCTGCAGATAAGGCCGCAGTATTTAAAAATTTTCTTCTCTTCATGCTGTTATTTTAGTTGGTTAGCTAAATATAAATCATTTTATTTACACCATGCCTCAGGACTTACAAAAAGAAGCTTTAATGGAATTGGCCCACTACAGAATGCCCTTTGGGAAGTATCAAGACCGTTATCTCACGGAGCTTCCAGAATATTATTTGATTTGGTTCAGACAAAAGGGATTTCCTGCAGGGAAGCTTGGAACTTTGCTTGCTGCTACTATGGAAATTAAAGAAAATGGCTTGGAAGATATGATTCGCAGGATTCGCAAAGAATTTCCGAAATAATTCCCCCTAATTCCCTTAGCAATTTGTATTTTTGTTCGCGTTAATAACCCAAGCAAACGCATGTCACAAACAAAGTACATTTTTGTAACTGGAGGGGTAACCTCCTCTTTAGGAAAAGGAATTATAGCGGCTTCATTGGCCAAGCTACTCCAGGCCAGAGGCTATAGGACCACCATCCAAAAGTTAGATCCATACATCAATGTAGATCCAGGTACTCTGAATCCCTATGAGCATGGAGAATGTTATGTCACAGATGACGGTGCAGAAACAGACTTAGACTTGGGGCATTACGAGCGTTTTTTAAACGTAAATACTTCTCAAGCAAATAATGTTACCACAGGAAGGATTTATCAGTCTGTCATTGAAAAAGAACGCAGGGGAGAATTCCTGGGAAAAACAGTTCAAGTAGTTCCTCATATCACCAATGAAATTAAAGACCGTATTCAATTATTGGGTAATACAGGTGATTATGACATTGTGATTACTGAAATTGGAGGAACTGTCGGAGATATAGAATCCCTGCCATACATAGAGGCAGTAAGACAATTACTCTGGGAATTAGGCGACAACAACGGTATTGTTATTCACCTTACTTTAGTGCCTTACCTCAGTGCTGCTGGAGAACTAAAGACCAAGCCCACCCAACACTCCGTAAAAACATTAATGGAGAGTGGTATAAAAGCAGACATTCTCGTGTGTAGAACAGAACACGAAATATCTGAAGATATTAAGCAAAAACTTGCCTTGTTTTGCAATGTTAAGAAAGAGGCTGTGATTCAATCTATAGATGCTTCTACCATTTATGACGTTCCTGTTCTAATGCAAGAAGAAGGATTGGATACAGTGACATTGCAAAAATTAAATTTAGAAGATACTGTTTTTCCAGATTTAGACCAATGGAATGAGTTTTTAACCAAACTCAAGAACCCAAAAGATACGATCACTATTGGCCTCATTGGAAAATATGTAGAGCTTCAAGATTCCTATAAATCTATTTTAGAAGCTTTTATTCACGCAGGTGCAGCCAACGAAGTAAAGGTTAAAGTAGTCTCTATTCATTCTGAATACCTCACGGTAGAAAATGTGTCTAAAAAGTTAAATGGATTACACGGAGTCTTGGTGGCACCTGGCTTTGGAGAAAGAGGAATTGAAGGGAAGATCAAAGCGGTACAATACGCTAGGGAGGAAGGTATTCCATTTTTAGGGATTTGTCTCGGTATGCAAATGGCTGTGATAGAATACACTAGAAATGTATTGGGAATTACAGAAGCTAATTCCACAGAAATGGCCCAAGAAACTTCTGAGCCTGTAATAAACCTTATGGAAACACAAAAAGAAGTAACCCATAAAGGAGGCACCATGAGATTAGGTGCCTGGGATTGCACCCTATTGCCCAATACTTTGGCCAGTACTGTTTATGGAAATGTCTCTAAAATATCTGAACGCCACAGGCACAGATTTGAATTTAATAATGATTATAAAGAAGCTTTAGAGTCCAAAGGGATGGTCGCTTCAGGAATTAACACAGAGACAGCTTTGGTTGAGATTGTTGAAATCCCAAGCCATCCATGGTTTGTGGGGGTACAGTACCATCCAGAATACAAGAGTACGGTAGCCAACCCACATCCTTTATTTGTGCATTTTGTCAAAGCTGCGTTGGTCCATGCAACAGCTTAATTGAGGATAAAAAATTAATAGTAAATTTACCCCAGTCTTTTAAACAGACAAGACATATAATATATTTATGGAAGAGAAGAAGTTAGACGTAAACTCCCTAATAGGTTTTGGACTTATTTTTGTAATACTAATTTACATGTTTTACATCAATCAGCCTACCCCAGAGGAGCTTGCTGCAAAACAACAAGCAGAGAGAGAAGCAGCTGCAATTCAAGAAAGCTCTTCTAGTTCACAAGAAGCAGATTATACCCAAGCTGCCCAATCCATTCAGGATATTAACCCTACAGACAGTACTGCAGTGGCTGCTTATAAATCTTCTATGGGAGCCTTTTCTTTTACGCCAATCGTTCCTGGAAATACTTTGATAGAGAATGATGTTTTAAGGGTAGAAGTGTCTCATAAAGGAGGACAACTGGTTTTAGCTCAAAACAAGAAATACAATACTTACGACTCTGTGCCGGTTTATTTAATAAAGGATGGTAACGCTACATTTAATATTAGTTTTACTACTCAAGACAATAGAATCATTCAGACCAAAAACTTGTATTTTGAGCCCTTCACTTCTTCAAGTGACCAAGGCTCCGTATTGTCTATGAAGGCAAAAATCTCTGATACGGAATACCTGCTTTTTGAATATAGCCTTCCAAAGGATGGGTATATGTTAGATTTTAAAATTAAGTCTGTAGGACTCTCTGGTTTTTTTAATCCTACTCAGGACCCTGAATTACAGTGGGATTTAAAAACAATTAGGCACTCAAAGAGTGTTCAATACGAGAACAGATATACGCGTTTAAACTATAAATTTGAAGAAGACAAACTAGACAAGCTTTCTGACAGTTCAGATGACGACGCTACCGAACAAGCGGTGGAGTGGGTGTCTTACAGACAGCACTTCTTCAGTACTATCATGGCTTTTTCTCCTGCATTGGAGACGGCTAGTTTCAATAGTACTAATCTTATTAAAGAAGAATCTAAAACCATTGGTTATACTAAAATATACGAGACCAAAGCACCTTTACAATTAGTTGGTGGGGTGTTGGACTACGATATGAATGTTTATTTAGGGCCAACAGACGTTAAAGAGTTGGCGAAATTCCCCACACTTGGCTTAGAAGATTCTATTCCTTTTGGTTGGGGAATCTTTGGATGGATTAACCGCTATGTGTTTACACCAACCTATACCTTTTTAAGTGGTTATTTACCTTATGGAATTGCCATTATTGTCATGACTATTTTGGTGCGTTTGCTTATGTCTCCAGTAACTTATAAGTCTTATTTATCTCAGGCTAAAATGAAGGTGTTAAAACCAGAAATTACTGAGATCAACGACAAGTTCAAAGACAATGCTATGAAAAAGCAGCAGGAAACTATGAAGCTCTATAACAAGGCTGGGGTAAATCCCATGAGTGGTTGTGTACCTGCTTTAATTCAAATGCCTATTTTCTATGCACTCTTTATGTTTTTCCCTACCTCATTTGCGTTGAGACAAAAGTCTTTCCTTTGGGCAGACGATTTATCTTCCTATGATACTATTTTGGAATTGCCTTTTAGCATTCCTTTTTATGGGGATCATGTGAGTTTATTTCCTATTCTAGCCTCGGTAGCCATATTCTTTTATATGATGATGACAACAGGGCAAAATATGCCCACACAACCTGGAATGCCAAATATGAAGTTTATATTGTATTTATCTCCCGTGATGATGCTTATATTCTTTAACAGTTACGCTTCTGGATTGAGTTTGTATTATTTCGTTTCCAACCTAATTACCATATTCATCATGTTGGCCATAAAGAATTTCATTCTAGACGACGACAAGATCCATGCCCGTATACAGGCCAACAAAGAGAAGCCTAAAAAAGAAGGGAAGTTCCAAAGCAAAATGAGAGAGATTATGGAGCAAGCAGAAGCACAAAAAAAGCAGCGCTAAAGTTTCAAGAGTTTGTAAATATACAAGCTACTCATATTGAACCTTGAATTGGTATATTAGCCGCGCGTCCATTTAATTAATCAAGATGAAGAAAGTTGTTGTAGGCCTCTCAGGAGGAGTAGACTCTAGTGTCACTGCCTATTTGCTCAAAGAGCAGGGCTATGAAGTCATAGGCTTGTTTATGAAGAACTGGCATGACGACTCCGTGACTATCTCCAATGAATGTCCTTGGTTAGAAGACAGCAATGACGCCCTTATTGTCGCAGAAAAATTGGGTATTCCTTTCCAAACGGTAGACCTGAGTGAGCAGTATAAGGAAAAGATAGTAGATTATATGTTCCATGAGTACGAGATGGGAAGGACCCCTAATCCAGACGTACTTTGCAACAGGGAGATTAAGTTTGACGTATTCATGAAGATTGCTTTAGATCTTGGAGCAGATTTTGTAGCCACAGGTCACTATTGTCAAAAAACCACTCATGCTTTAGCAGACGGTACTGAAGTGTACAACCTAGAAGCAGGTGCGGATCCTAATAAGGATCAATCGTATTTTTTGTGTCAACTGTCTCAGGAACAGTTGTCTAAAACGCTTTTTCCTATTGGAAGCCTTAAAAAGTCTGAGGTAAGAGCCATTGCTGCAGAGGCAGGTCTTATTACAGCAGATAAAAAGGATTCTCAAGGATTGTGTTTTATTGGAAAAGTTCGATTGCCAGATTTTTTGCAACAACAATTAAAACCTAAAAAAGGGGTGATTATTGAAATCCCTTCCTCTTTTTCAGAATATCATAAAACACCTCCAGAATTCAAAGATCAAGAAGCAGCCTTGGCGTATGCGTCAAAGAAAGTTACCTATAAAGTAACAGACGGAAAGCAAGTAGGGGAGCACCAAGGCGCTCATTACTTTACCAATGGCCAACGTAAAGGATTAAATGTAGGAGGTACAAAAGAGCCACTATTTGTGATAGCAACCGACGTAAATGAAAATGTCATATATACTGGTCAGGGTAAATCTCATCCAGGGCTATATAGAAATACGCTCTTCGTGACCGCTTCAGAAGTGCATTGGGTGCGTCCAGATCTACAGTTGAATCCAGGTAAAACCATGGAGGTAATGGCTAGAATACGCTATAGGCAGGCATTAGAAAAGGCTACACTATATGCCACTTCTAAAGGTTTATACGTTGCTTTTGAAAACCCTCAATCTGCGATCACAGCGGGGCAGTTTGTGGCTTGGTATCAGGGCACAGCCTTGATGGGTTCCGGTGTGATAGGATAACTCTTTTTGGTTTAAAAGGCAATGGCTTTGTGAATGTAGATGTTCTGCACGGGCCAGTCCCCGGCTTCTACTTCCTGTTGGTTAATTTTATCTACCACGTCCATCCCATCAATCACTTCACCAAAGGGGGTGTAGTCTCCGTCTAAATGATAGGATCCTGGGTCCGTCACTACAATAAAAAACTCATAAGGGGAAGCTAATTTGTGGGGATTGTCATTTTCACTACTCGGCATAGAGATTACGCCACGATGGTGTGAATGTCCCTTTCTAGTATCTGGTGGGAGTAAATACCGGCCAATTGCCCTTCTTTTGTCTGCAGTTTTTTTATTATCTGCATTCCCGCCTTGGATAATAAATCCCTTTACCACTCTGTGAAAATAGGTGTTGTTGAAGTAGCCTTCCTTGGCCAGAAAAATAAAGTTTGCCTTGTGGTAGGGCACATTGTCGTATAGGTCTATCACGATATTGCCAAATGAAGTTTCAAGCTTAACTTTAGTTTCTTTAAGGTTTTTATTATAGTCGTAGAAAAAATCAATCACATTGTCTTCGTTGAGTTTAAAGACGGTGTCTTTTTTAGCCACTGAAGTCTCTTTGACCAAGCTATCTTTTAGGAGCTGTTTTTCGCCCCCAACATTCACTTTATTATGCTGGGAATTTTGAGATTTCTTCTCTGATTGACAACTTCCCATTAAAATAATTAGGCCCAAACAAATTTGAAATAGTAATTTTGTATTGCTCATGAAATTTAGTGTATTCTCAGACATTCTTTCAAAAATAGAAAAAAAGCCGCTACCAGGTAGGCCCAGTCATTTAAAAATGATGTGGGCACAACGCGATAAAATACTAAAGTACCCAGACACATTTAGTAGAAATCCAAAAAAAGCAGCAGTCTTGGCTGCTTTTTATCCTGATCTAAATGAGGAAACCCATTTATTGTTGATTAAGAGGCAGGGTGGAAATGGGGTTCATGCCCATCAGATTGCGCTTCCTGGAGGCAAATATGAATCGTATGATTTTGATTTAAAAGAGACGGCACTTAGAGAAGCCTATGAAGAAGTAGGCATTTTAAAAACTCAGATTAGGTCTGTCAGAGCACTTAGTTCCTTATATATTCCACCAAGTAATTTTATAGTTCAGCCCTTTATGGCACTCTACGACAAGCAATTACCTTTTGTATTAGAAACCTCAGAGGTGCATTCTGTTATAGAAGTACCTGTGTCTGTATTGCTAAGAGAAGACATTGTTACAAGCCAGTGGGTACAGTTGTCCCAATCTGCTAAAGTAAAAGTTCCTGGTTTTGCGATTGGAGATGAGTGGGTCTGGGGAGCGACAGCCATGATGCTCAGTGAAATACGCACAATTTTAAATGACGCCTTATAGGTTATTTTTGTATTTTAGCCACTTGTCTTGGAAGGTAATTCTTACAGTTTTGTATTGCTTTCTGATTTAAACCAATTCTATGCCTTTCATAAAAAGAAACCCTTTTGGTCATATTTTATTTTTAAAAAAATTATTGATTCGTTATTTGGGAATACTCACCCATCAACGGTACAAGGGTTTTAATACTTTGGACATTGAAGGTTCAGAGATCATTAAAGACTTACCAGGAGAAAATGTGCTTTTTGTGAGCAATCATCAGACCTATTTTGCTGACGTTGTGGCTATGTTTCACGTGTTTAACGCATCATTGAGCGGTCGTGTAGATTCTATTAAAAACGTGGGCTATATTTGGCACCCAAAATTAAATATTTACTACGTAGCTGCTGCAGAAACCATGAAACAGAGTTTGTTGGCTAAGATTCTAGCCTATGCGGGCTCTATTAGTATAGAGCGAACTTGGCGTGCAGAAGGTAAAGATGTTAACAGGCAGGTTAAAATGTCGGACATTTCTAATATTGGAAAAGCCCTTAATGACGGTTGGGTGATTACTTTCCCTCAGGGCACTACTACACCTTGGAAGCCTATTAGAAAAGGTACTGCACACATCATTAAAAAGTATAAGCCCGTTGTAGTACCTGTTGTCATAGATGGTTTTAGACGCTCTTTTGATAAGAAAGGGTTGCGTGTTAAAAAGAAAGGAATCTTACAGTCTTTTGTAATTAAACCTCCCATGGAAATTGATTATGACAATGAATCCATTGAGCAAATCATTGAAAAATTAGAGTTTGCCATAGAACAACATCCTTCTTTTCTCAAAGTACTCAAGCCTGAGGAGATTGCTCAAATGGAGCAGGACAACCAGAGGCGTCGCTTTAGAAAACACAAACATCCTAAGGGAGATTAATTTTTTAAAGGGTACTCCTATATTTGATTGTTAGTAGTAGGTTTTTTTTAATCCTCAAGCTTAATGAGTTCCTTATAATTGTGTTTCAGTTTTTTTAAAAGTATCCCGTAAAGTAGTCTGTAGAACAATAGTAAAAGTCCTATTGCAAGGGCAATAACAACAAGGACCACTAGTCCTATTATTCCCCAGAATATAAAAGGGTTTTCTCTTTGATGAGCCATCTCAAGAATGGTTTCGGACTCTGGTCCATACAATATACTGCCTATGAGCCCTCCAAGTGTTGCTACACCAAGCATACTAAGATTAAACCAAACATATTGGCTCACAGTTTTTTTGACCTTTAAAATACTTTGGATTAATTCTTTGACTGAGGACTGGTAACTCACCAATTTATAGTTTTTGTAAAAGAGTACAATAAAGTACACCAAGACAGAATAATTCACTACTGTGAGCACAGTTATAAAGGTAGAAAGTCTCATACTTTCTATAATTTCTTCTTGTTCAGTGCTTCTGGTGAGTATACTCAAGGCAGTCCAAAAAACAAATTCAGCAATAGAAATATAATACAACCACTTTACTATAGAGGAAGATCGCTTCCATATAAGGGCATATAACGCTTCTCGGTTGAGTTTTGGAAAGCCACTTTCCTTAGCCTTCCAATCTTTTTTCAAAAGTTCTAACTCTTTCATATTAAGGCTTTAATATTTTTTTTAACTTTTTCTTTATTCTATTCATTTTTACCCTTGCATTTACCTCAGTAATTCCCAGAGTTTCTGAAATTTCCTCATAATTCTTGTCTTCTAAAAAGAGAAAGATGAGTGCTTTGTCTATGTCGTTTAAAGATTTTATTGCGGCATACATAAGTATAAGTTGTTCCTCTTCTTCTCTATCATAGGCTTCGTAAGTACTTGTTTTGAAAAGCACATGGTCAATGTCGTGAACATCTATTCTTTTCTTTTCCTTTCTGTATTGGGTAATGGCTGTATTAATAGCCACCCGATACATCCAGGTACTAAATTTTGAATCTCCTCTAAACTTAGGGTAGGCCTTCCACAATTGAATACTGATCTCTTGAAATAAATCGTGATGACTGTCGCGATCTTTAGCATAAAGGGTACAGATCTTGTGCACAATGTTTTGGTGTGCCTCAAAAGCTATTAAGAATTTATGTTCTAAATCTTTATTCAATTTTTATATATCTAAGAATAAGTAGTTAAAGAAAGGTTTTTGTTACAAGAAAAACACCCAAAAGATTTTCTTTTGGGTGTTTTAATAGCTAGGCCTAATGCGCCTATTAGTTTCTGTAGTTTAAGGCTGGTGCCCTGTCTCCAATTAAAGGGACGTATTTGAAATTTGTACCCAGTCTTTCCTGGTGTTCTTTTTTAGCTGCTGCTATTAGCTTTGGGTTGTTGAACAACTCAATAACGCTAAGAGTAAGTGTTTTAGCGGCTACCATCATTCCTTTATTTCCAATAGTTGTTCCGCCGGCCGCAACTGCTTGCCAGGAATGTGCAGCAGTACCAGGAACCCAGGTAGCTGTTCCAAAACCTACCGTAGGTACGGCAAAGGAAACATCCCCAACATCGGTAGAGCCTCCCGCTTTCGCTGTGGTTTGATAAGGCGCTATTGCAGCAGCAGTTTCTTGGTCCGCACTATCCTGTCCAAGTGTTTTGGCAATAGTATTAGCAAAGGATAATTCAGTATCATTGTATTGCACACCACCTACTTTTGTGAGGTTTTTGTGTACCATTTCTTGTAGGCTCAGGTTGGGGAGTAATTCATGGGTTCCTCCAATAATTTCGTAGTCCATTGTTGTTCCAGTTCCCAAGGCAGCTCCCTCCGCTGCCTTGACCATTCGGTCAAATATATCCATTACCACATCTCTTTTGTTGTGTCTGGCATAATAGTAAACTTCTGCATAATCTGGAACCACATTAGGAGCCTTTCCTCCACTGGTAATAACATAGTGAATTCTAGCGTCTTCTAAAACGTGTTCCCGCATCATATTGATCATATTGTTCATGGCCTCTACGCCATCTAAAGCGGAACGTCCCATATGTGGAGCCGCTGCAGCATGAGCAGAAACACCATAAAATCTAAATTTAGCAGATTTATTTGCTAAGGCAGCTCCTGCACTGGCAGCGTTTTTTGCGCCAGGATGCCAGTGTAGGGCAATGTCTACATCATTAAACAATCCCGCTCTGACCATATACACTTTTCCAGAACCGCCCTCTTCAGCAGGACAACCATAAAAACGAACACGTCCTTTTTTATTGTTGGCCTCTAACCACTCTTTTACAGCAATTGCAGCTGCAGTAGAAGCGGTGCCAAATAAATGGTGGCCGCAAGCGTGCCCTGCTTTTTCACCTGCAGATTCTTTGCTAGGAATGGCTTTTTGAGAGAGCCCTGGCAGTGCGTCGTACTCCCCTAAAATAGCAATCACGGGACCTTCATTACCGTATTCTGCTGTGAAAGCGGTTGGTATTCCAGCCACAGCAGTAGTTATTTTAAAACCAGCATTGGCTAAGGTTTCTTGTAACAAAGCACTGCTTTGCTTTTCTTGGTATCCCATCTCTGCTAAGCCCCAAATTTGCTGTGCTATATCACTATAATATGCAGTCTTAGTCTCTAAATTTTTTAAAACATCAGTAGGTTTTTTTTGTGCCATTGCACCAAAACCCAGACCACATAAAGCAGCAGTAAAGATTAATTTTTTCATTTGGTTTAATTAATTGGTTTGTAATAAAAATAAGGATAATTATTGAACTAAATACACCCTTGCTTCATAGGGTGCTAAAAGGTTTTCTGCCTTAATTTCCTGATGCGTATTGCGCAGTAATAGGCTTTTAGGCAATTCACTTAAATCACCTAAGGCTACTTGAGCCTCTAGGGTGCTAAAATTCAATAGAATTAAATACACTTTAGTTTCATAGCTTCTGGTGTAGGCATAAACAGATTCGTTTTTAGGATCAATAAGAGTGTAGTGTCCATATATAAGACCCAGATGATTCTTTCTCAGTGCGGTCGCTTTCCTGAAAAAATGAAGCACTGAAGAAGGGTTTTTTTCCTGGTCTGCCACATTGATTCCTTTTGTGAAATTTTGGTTTACCTCAATCCATGGGGTTGTTTTTGAAAAACCAGCAGCATGACTCACGTCCCACTGCATAGGTGTTCTAGCATTGTCTCTACTGGTGTCTTTTTCATTCTCCATAAAAACATGGAGATCTTCCCCTTTGTTTTTGGCTATTTCATAACGGTTTATAGTGTTTATATCTCTGTATTGGTCTATGCGATCAAAACGAATATTGGTCATCCCAATTTCATCTCCAAAATAAAAATAGGGAGTACCTCTCATGGTCAGTAAAAAAGTGTGGAGCATAGTCGCAGACGCATACCAAAAGTCTGGGTGGTCGTTTCCCCACCTACTCACAGATCTAGGGAAGTCGTGATTGCTTAAATACACACTACCCCAACCATCTTTTTCAAAGGCTTTATCCCATCTAGAATGAATCTCTTTAAAAGAAGAAAGTGGCCAGCCCTCTGGATTTTTTTCAAAAACAGTACCTGGTTTTCGGTCTAGTGACATGAGGTCAAAGTGAAAGAACATATTGAGCTCTTTTCGGTTTTCTCCCACCAGATCTAAAGCCTTTTCTATGGTAATTCCTGGTGCTTCTCCCACGGTCATGACGTTGTATTTGGAGAGTACCTCCGAATGCATCTCCTGAAGGTATTCATGCAACTTAGGACCTTGAGCGTAATAAGAAATGAAGTCTCCATTGAACTCTGGTGGTAATTCAGGATAGTTGGTGTCTTTTGATATAAAAGGAATTACGTCCATTCTAAAGCCATCTACGCCTTTCTCAAACCAATAAGCCATCATAGTATATATTTCTTGTCTCAAGGCTGGATTTTCCCATTTTAGGTCGGGTTGTTTTACAGAAAAATAATGTAGGTAATAGGCATTGGTGGTAGCTTCGTATTTCCAAGCGTTCTCCTCCACGTCAAAATAACTCCATCTTTTTGGCGGGGTTCCTTTTTCTGCTGGCCACCAATGGTAATAATCCCTGTATGGATTGTTCCTATCTTTTCTAGATTCCTGAAACCATTTGTGTTCATCACTCGAGTGATTTACCACTAAATCCATGACTAATTTTAACCCCCTATCATGCATTCCTTTGAGTAGGGAGTCAAAATCTTCCATACTACCAAA
Organism: uncultured Flavobacteriaceae bacterium; assembly: GCA_937136755.1. GTDB lineage: Bacteria > Bacteroidota > Bacteroidia > Flavobacteriales > Flavobacteriaceae > MAG-120531. The sequence goes on from CAKZOR010000082.1 coordinate 16,477, forward strand.
TTCAGCCATAATGTTTTGGTAATCACTAATGTCATAACCATTGTCGTCATTTGGAGACTCATACACTGGATTGAGCCAGATAATGTCTACTCCCAAACTTTTAATATAGTCTAGCCTTTGTAAGATGCCTTTTAAATCTCCAACTCCATTCCCAGAGGTGTCTTGAAAACTTCTCGGATAAATTTGGTACACAATGCCTTCTTTCCACCAGGCGTTATTTTGATTTGTTGTCATATTATTTTCTTGGATGATATTGATTGAGCACTCCAGCCAGGTGAGTTCTGTCTAGGTGCATATATATTTCTGTAGTTGTAATACTTTCGTGTCCTAACAATTGTTGAATGACCCTTAAATCTGCCCCATTTTCTAAAAGATGTGTGGCAAATGAGTGTCTAAAACTGTGTGGGCTGATGGTTTTTTCTAGGGCAATTTTTTTGGCCAATTGTTTAATAATGGTAAAAATCATGGCCCTAGTTAACCCTTGTCCCCTACGGTTTAAAAATAGGGTATCTATCGCTTCTTTTTGTGGTTTTTGAAGCGGCCTCACGGCTTTCAAATATACTTTTATGAGCTTTTCTGTTGTGGGATTAACCGGAACAAAACGCTCCTTATTTCCCTTTCCTAAAACCCTTATGAAGCCCTCTTCAAAAAATAAATCAGATATTTTAAGCGAAGTTAATTCAGACACCCTAAGTCCGCAGCCGTATAGGGTTTCTAGGATGGCCACATTTCTCTGGCCTTCAAGACTGCTTCGATCTATTGCGTCAATGAGCGCATCTATTTCTTGGGTAGAAAGCACGGGAGGTAATTTCCTTCCCAATCTTGGAGATTCTACCATTTCCATAGGGTTGTCTGCTCGGTATTTTTCAAATACCAGGTAGTTAAAAAAGCTTTTTAATCCAGATATAAATCTCGCTTGAGAGCGCTCACTTAGAGATTTAACGCTTTCATAAACGCCCTCTAGAACCGTGTCTTTGTCTATTGTTATTGGTAGGGCTTTTGCGTTATTAGAGACTGATTTCTGAAGCTTTTGTATATCATAAACATAGCTTTCCACCGCATTCTTAGACAGGCCTCTCTCTATTTGAAGATAACTTTTATAAGCGCTAATTGCCTGTTCCCAATTCATATTTTAAAAATAAGATTGTTTTGTTTGCTACACAAGGAATTATACAAATGCTCGCAAATCCTTTTTTTATATATTTGGGTATGAAAATTTGCATTATAAACGGCCCAAATTTAAACCTCTTGGGTAAGAGAGAGCCAAGTATATACGGGAATAGTTCTTTTGAAACTTATTTGGAAGAATTGAAAAGTGCTTTTCCAAGCATAGACTTTGACTATTTCCAATCTAATATTGAGGGAGAAATCATTGACAAGCTACATGAGGTAGGATTTGATTATGAGGGTATTGTTCTCAACGCGGGGGCTTATACCCACACTTCGGTGGGCATAGCCGATGCCGTTAAAGCCATTAGCACTCCAGTAGTAGAAGTGCATATATCCAATACCCACACCAGAGAGTCTTTTAGGCATTTGTCTTATATTTCTCCAGTGGCAAAAGGCGTTATTCTCGGTTTTGGCATGCAAAGTTACCAATTGGCCGTACAGAGTTTTTTATAAGAAATACAAGTCAAAAAAAAGGCGCCCTTCTGGGCGCCTTTTTTTTTGGTTTATGCATTTTTTAAATATGAATAACTTCATCATAAGCAGCAGCAACTGCTTCCATCACAGCCTCACTCATCGTTGGGTGTGGGTGAATAGTTTTTAAAATTTCATGTCCAGTGGTTTCTAGTTTTCTAGCTACAACCGCTTCAGCAATCATATCTGTTACACCAGCACCAATCATATGGCATCCCAACCACTCTCCGTATTTGGCGTCAAAAATAACTTTCACAAAACCTTCAGGAGTCCCTGAGGCAACCGCTTTTCCAGAGGCTGTAAAGGGAAATTTACCCACTTTAATATCTAAACCTTTGTCTTTTGCTTGTTGTTCTGTAAGTCCTACAGAGGCAATTTCAGGGCTAGAATAAGTACAGCCAGGGATATTGCCGTAGTCTAAAGGATGCACCTCCATACCGGCTAATTTTTCAACACACAAAATACCTTCTGCAGAAGCTACGTGCGCCAAAGCAGGACCAGCAGTAATGTCTCCAATAGCATAGTATCCAGGAATATTAGTCTGATAAAAATCGTTCACTAAAACTTTGTCTCGGTCTGTGGCAATACCCACTTCTTCTAAACCAATGTTTTCAATATTGGTTTTAATACCCACTGCAGAGAGTACTATGTCTGCCTCCAAAATTTCTTCTCCTTTGGCCGTTTTTACCGTAACTACGACCCCTTTTCCAGCGGTGTCTACCTTAGTTACTTCAGAGGAAGTCATTACTTTAACTCCAGCTTTTTTGAAACTTTTTTCTAACTGAATAGATATGTCTTTATCTTCTACTGGAACAATATTTGGAAGGTATTCTACTACAGTCACGTCAGTTCCCATAGCATTGTAGAAATAAGCAAATTCAATTCCTATGGCACCACTACCTACAACGATTAATTTTTTGGGTTGTTTCTCCAAAGTCATTGCCTGTCTGTACCCAATAATTTTTTTGCCATCTTGAGGTAGACTAGGGAGTTCTCTAGACCTAGCACCTGTAGCTATAATTACATTGTTAGCCGTGTATTCACTGGCTTTTCCATTGGCATCTGTAACAGACAACTTTTTTCCAGGAAGTAATTTACCATATCCATTGATGACTTCAATTTTATTCTTTTTAAGTAAGAACTGTACCCCTTTACTCATGGTTCCGGCTACATTTCTACTTCTTTTCACAACAGCATCAAAATCCTTATCTACCCCTGCAGCTTTTAGACCGTAATCTTCTGCATGTTGAAGGTATTCAAAAACCTGAGCAGATTTAATTAAGGCCTTTGTAGGAATACAACCCCAGTTAAGGCATACCCCTCCCAGACTTTCTTTTTCTACAATAGCAGTTTTAAATCCTAATTGAGAAGCTCTAATGGCGGTAACATAACCTCCAGGTCCACTTCCTAAAACAATAACATCAAAATGACTCATGATAATGATTTTGGTAAAAATTTATAGCGCCCAAAGTTACAAAACCAATCTGAAAGCTTCTACCCTTATTTTGTTGTTTTTTCAGGAACAAAAACTAAGCAAACAGAATTAATGCAGTATCGTTCACCGGTAGTGTCTACAGGGCCGTCTTCAAAAACATGTCCCAAATGCGAATTACATGCTGCACAGCGGGTCTCTACGCGCCGCATACCATGACTGTGATCTTCAATGTACAGAACAGCTCCTGGAATAGCGGTGTCAAAGGCAGGCCATCCGCAACCACTATTGTATTTGTGGGCACTTTCGAAAAGTGGTGTGTTACAAGCTGCACAGTGGTAATTTCCTTTTTCAAAGTGTTTGTCAAATACGCCACTGTAAGGGAATTCAGTACCGTTCTGTCTTAATACTTTATAGGCTTCTGGAGAAAGCTTTGTTTTGTAATGATCTTCGGATTGCTCTTTTGGGAATCTTACACTCATATTATTTTGTGTCAGGAATAAATGCTAAGGCAGCACCATTAATACAATGTCTTAAACCTGTAGTATTTTTAGGTCCATCCGTAAATACATGACCCAAGTGACCACCACATTTTAAGCAGTATTCTTCAGACCTGGCATAACCTGCTTTATAATCTACTCCATAACCCACATTGCCTTTTATCTCTCTGTCAAAAGAAGGCCATCCTGTGCCTGAATCAAATTTATGCTCACTTTTAAATAGGGGTGTCTTACACGCTTTACACACATAGGTGCCTTTTTGTTTTATTTTTAACAAAGGGCTTGTGAAGGGTCTCTCTGTTCCCTGTTCTCTGAGTATGTAAAATTCTAAGTCAGATAAAGTAGCTTTCCATTCTTGGGCTGTTTTAATCACATCGTATTGATTTACAGCACGTTGGGCGTAAAAAGAATAACTTGTCAAAAGAAACAATCCTGCTAATAAAGTATTTTTCATTTTTTTATTTTAAAGGTAATAAAAAATAGCGTCTATTCTTTGTTCAGGACCCTAATCAGGTTAGTGTCATTCGTGCCTATATACTGAGATACTTCTTGATAATTCATAGTGTTTAAATTGGGATCTAGGGCAAATTCAGCAGGCATAACAACCACCCTGAAGATTTGATTTTGCGTAAAAATTGCTGCGGCATTGTTTAGATTAAAATTCCCTTGAAGTAATAAGTTAACATCTGAAAAAGTATGGTTAAAGGTGTATTGCAAAAGCCCCTGATCGGTGAAAAATGACTGGGGTAGGGGTGTCCAAACATCCGTGTTAGTTCCATTTGAAACAATAGTTTCTTCTAAAAGATATACCAATACAGCGTCTGATTCATAGACCCTTACTTGGTTTGGAAAAACAAACAAATGGCTGTAGTTGTTATTGGCACTAAATGAAGCTTGGAATTCCATGGTCTGACCAAGTAGGGTATTTCCATCTAAACCTGGGGGTCCTTCTGGACCATCACAAGCTGTTGTAAATACACTTAACATTATAAAGGCTAATAAAGTTGTTAGCTGTCTCATATCAAAATCATTTTAGTTCATAAGCCATATTTCAAAAAGAGTGCCAAGTTTACAAATAGCAGAAATTTTAAGGTCTTTTTTGTGACTGTGGCTATAATTGTATATTAGCAAAGTCCAAGTAATGTACAAATGATACTCAAGTGACACATAAAAGCTGCTCAGGTGATTCATAAAAACTGCTCAGATGATGTATAAATGATACTCGAGTAAATTTTAAGCCACTTAAAAACAACCAACTTCAAATTAACCTCATCGAAAATGAAAGCCATAGCTGAAAAAGGAAGTAAAAAAATATTGTTTGCATGGGCTTTTTATGACTGGGCCAATTCTGTGTATAGCCTAGTCATTTCTTCTGCGATTTTCCCCATTTTTTACGGGGCGCTATTTCGTATGGAAGGGATTGAAAAAGTATTGGTTTTTGGGGTAGAAATTGCGCGAGCTCCTTTGATTAGTTATGTTACTTCAGCCGCATTTTTATTCATAGCCCTCTTAACGCCAATCCTTTCAGGAATTGCAGATTACCTAGGGAATAAAAAAGTTTTTTTACAGTTTTTTTGTTATCTAGGAGGACTTTCATGCATCGGTTTGTATTGGTTTTCTCTAGAACATATTTACACCTCATTATTGCTCTACTTTGTGGGACTGGTGGGGTTTTGGGTAAGTTTTGCTTTTAATAACTCTTATCTTCCAGATATTGCTTTTCCCGAACAGCATGACAGCATTAGTGCCAAAGGCTTTTCATTGGGTTATATAGGGAGTGTGATTCTTTTGCTGTTTAATTTGGCTATGGTCATGCAACCTGCCCTTTTTGGTATTGAAGACCTTCCTGAATCTCCTGCAGCTATTACAGCTATGAAATACTCCTTTGTGACTGTGGGAATTTGGTGGATGATTTTCAGTCAATACAGTTTTTATTATATGCCAAAGGGGAACAAGAAAGACGGTCCTGCGGTAAACTTACTTTTTAATGGATTCAAGGAGCTTAAAATGGTCTGGAATCAATTGGGATCCCAGCCATTGTTAAAAAAATATTTGCTCGCTTTTTTTGTGTATAGTATGGCAGTTCAAACGGTTATGCTTATTGCAGCTTATTTCGGAGAAGAGGAGATTGCTTGGGGATCCGACGATCAAAGAACCATAGGCTTAATTAGCAGTATTCTCCTGATTCAATTGGTTGCTATTATAGGGGCAACCCTCACTGCAAAAGCTTCAGAGAAATTTGGAAATATCCCTACGCTGATAGTGGTCAATGCCCTTTGGCTCATGATTTGCGTTTATGCCTATTTTGTGGTTTCTCCCACCGAATTCTATATAGCCGCAGGATTGGTCGGTATGGTGATGGGAGGGATTCAGGCGCTCTCTAGATCTACCTACGCCAAACTTATGCCAGAAACCCAAGACACCACCTCTTTCTTTAGTTTCTACGACGTAGCAGAAAAGATAGGTATTGTCTTGGGTACTTTTATTTATGGGGCACTTGCACAAGGAAGTGGCGACCTTAGAAATGGCATTATTATGTTTGGTGTTTTTTTCCTAGTAGGTGGGTTATTACTCCGAAGGGTCAAATAAGATTTAATTGCCAGTGACGTCTCCTGAACCAGACACTTTTGATGCTACTTTTTTAGGATTTCCCTTGTATTGAATATCACCAGAGCCAGATACTTTGGCATTTAAAGTGCCTTTTACAGTCAGTGTAACATCTGCAGATCCAGATACGGTTACTGTAGCGTCTTGTGCAACTACACCATAAGCATTTACATCTCCAGAGCCAGAAACTTTTACACTTAAGTCTTCTGCGCTTCCAGAAAGGTCAATATCTCCGGATCCAGATACTTGTATGTATAAATTTGTTGCTTCTATGGATAATGAAATATCACCAGAGCCAGATACCGCAGCGTTAAAATCTGTTGCCTTTAAAGTGGTCTGTGTGCTAATATCTCCAGAGCCTGATAATTTAACTCCGGCAATTTCATTGACAGGCACCTCTATAGTGATGGTTTTATTCCATGAACTACTCAGGTTTATATTGTCTTTTACTTTTAAAATGAGCACATTGTTTTTAACATACACTTCAATGTACTCTAAGAGGTTTTCTTCTCCTTTTAGTGTAATATCTCCCTCTTCACCTCTGACCAATTGAACGTCAAAGGATCCTGCGACAGAAACTTTGTCATAGTTGGCCGTTTGTCTTGTTTGTGTAATGGTGTTGCCATTTCCTTTAATTCTCTTCCACCACTGTGCATGCGCAGAGGTTCCAAGTAAAATCATTGCGATTAATAAGATGCTTTTTTTCATAATTAATAGGTTTAAAATGTGGGTTGTCTTGTTGAAATGAATCAAAAGACCATTGTTTTAAGGGTATTATTGATATGTATTGTTGTGGCTTACTTTGTGAAATACTTATTTTCTAGTAAAGCTCAAACCGCCGTATTTACTCAATATTTGAATGTGATTTTTGCTGTTTGGATTTTTGTAATAACCTTTGTAATAACGCTCACTAGATTTTTCTTTAGAGATAGACATCTCAAAAGCATCTGTGCCACTAACTCCTGCGTATTTGGTTTCAATTTCAAAAGTGAAATTATAATCCATATGGTATCCAATTTTTACGCCAGTGTAATCAGAACTGATATTTAGGCTTCCCGCGTCTGCAGCCATTTCTGCAATTTTTACACTTCCATAATCTACATCTATAGTCACATTTCCATGAAGGACACCAAGTTTGATACTAAAATAGTCGCCTACTCCATTTACATCATTGGCTTCTTCTACTTCTATACTTCCGTAATCTGCGTCATAACTTAAATTGTCCATCTGATCAATACTTATGGAGGAATAGTCTGAATTGATATTTAAATCGCCCGCTTTCTCAATAGTCATTCCTGAGTAATCTGCTTCTATATAGGCTTTCTTCACATAGGTAATAGTAGATTTGGAGGTGTAGTCAAAGTTGAGATCGTTTCTGTCGCCATTTAATGCGCCAATTTCTAGCCTTCCATAGTCACAATTAATTTTAGTATCTCCATTGATTTGATCAATGATAATACTTCCGTAATCATTCTCTAAATCTACGCTGTTAGAAATAGGCATTTTTATGTTGTAGTGTACAGAGAGGTTTACATTGTTATTCCCCCAATTCCAACTCCAACCACTTCTTTTGTTGTTAAAAATTGTTTTGGCAGAAACCATACTGCTGCTAGACATAAAGTCTATATCTACCCCTTCGATCTTTTCAATTACACGGTCTTCATCGCTACCCTCTGCTTTAATAGTAATGATCATTTCAATCCTATTCTCGTTCCAACTACTAATGGTTAGATTGCCATAGGCGTTGTCAATTTTCATGAGTGCGTCTGCATTGACCTTAAAGTTTTTCTTAACCACCCTTTCTTTTTCATATCTGAAAGGGTTTTTTTCGTGAACCTCAGGTTTGTTGGCCCACATTAATGCAGGGAAAATTAAAGTGATTAAAAGTATTCTAATAGTTTTTTTAAAGGTCTCCATCTGTGTGTTCGTTTATAGCGTTAATGGTGTTTATTTGGTGCATAACTTCTTCTAATAATTCTATTCTTGTGGTGTAATTTTGTACCATGGCCTGAAGGATTAATTTGGTATTTCCTCCATTGATCATGGCGACTTCCATTTCTTTAAAGCGGGCGTCTAATTTTGAAATTTCCTTAAATGCTTTGTCTATATGAGCTTTAGTAAGCGGGCTGCTCTGTTGTTCAATTTCTTTAACGGCATTGGCAATTAAGCCAGGATAGTAGTCATTTATAGCTGCTGCTTCTGGAGCAAAGGAGGCAATTTTTGTTTGGGTAGCCTGACTTTGCACCCCCCATTGAAATACCCCAAATAAAATGGCTACACTAGCAGCTACACTCAAAAATCGTTGGGTGTTTTTTCGCCAAACTAATTTAAGGGCCGTCTTTGGAGGCGTATTTTTTAAAGTAGTTTTTTCATGGAGATCTTGTGCGGTTTGTGCAGGGTTCATTTTAGTTTCTGCTTGCACTAAAGAAGCCTCAGAAAGTTTTTTTAAAAAACGGTTTTCATGGCCTTCAAGCGGTTCTTTGCTTTGAAGAGCCTTTGGTGCCAATACTATAATTTGTTTTATAACTTCTTCCATAATGGATGTGTTTCTAATTGGTTTCTCAGTTGTTGTTTTGCCCTAGAAAAGGTGGTCCTACAATTGCTGCTACTGATGCCTAATAGTTCAGAGACTTCTTTATGGGTTAAACCTTCTATGAGGTGTAAGGTCAGTGAAATGCGATAGTTTTCCTTTAAACGGGCTATGGTTTCTAAGACCAAAGCTGCTTTTTTTTCGTTGTTTGTCTGGTGAGTGGCATCGGCCAAAGGCCCAGAAATGGTATAAATCTCTTCTACTAAACCAATAGTGTCTTGTTTTTTTTGTTTTCTAAAAGCGACAATCGCTTTGTTAATGACAATTTTCTTTAACCAAGCGCCAAAGGTGACTTGACCGCTAAACTGATCTAGTTTTTTAAAAGCACTCATAAAAGCTTCTTGCATGACGTCTTCTGCTTCATGCGTTTCTTTAACAATACGCCAAGCCACGTTGTACATGGCTCTATGGTACTGCTTGTAAAGCGCAAATTGTGCTTTGGCGTCTCCATGAAGACAGTCTTTAATCAGGGGCGTAATATGTGTGGGCTCTTTTAGGCTCAAAAAACAAGCGTATTTAATAGTATAGATACAAGTTAGACAGAAATGTTACAGTTTCAAATCAATTATTGAAACAATGGCATGGGAATTGTCTATATGGGTAGAGATAAAAGTGATTAAATTCCTGTATTCAGGGCCTTTTAGTCGTTTTTAAATACAAAAAAATAATTATTAAAACCGAAACAGGTGTTGTTGAATGACATTATGACGGATATATAAGACTATGAGTAATTCGAATTTTTTACATATTGACAGTATGTCATTACAAGGAATAGATGAAGATGCAGATTTAATTCCATTAATGACTCCTGAAGATGAAGAAGAGATTAACAAGGAATCTTTACCAGAATCACTGCCTATTCTGCCCTTGAGAAATACGGTGCTATTTCCAGGTGTTGTAGTGCCTATTACAGCAGGGAGAGATAAGTCTATTCAGTTAATAAAAGACGCCAACAACGGAGATAAAGTGATTGGGGTGGTGTCTCAAAAAGACCAAAATACAGAGAACCCCTCTGCCAATGACATTAGTAGCATAGGAACTGTAGCTAGAATTCTCAGGGTATTGAAAATGCCTGATGGAAATACGACAGTGATTATTCAAGGTAAAAAACGTTTTGCTATTAAAGCGGTCGTTTCAGAGGACCCATATATTAAAGCAACTGTAGAGGAGACTCCTGAACAAAGGCCTGAGCCAGATAATAAAGAGTTTTTAGCCATCATAGATTCCATTAAAGAATTGGCTTTACAGATCATTAAAAACAACCCAAATCTCCCTTCGGAGGCTTCCTTTGCTATTAAGAATATAGAGAGCAATTCCTTTTTGATCAACTTTGTTTGTTCTAATTTATCTGTTTCTCACAAGGAAAAGCAAATTCTATTGGAAACTCCGGACTTACAGGAGCGTGCCTTGGCAACTTTAAAGTACATGAATGTTGAAATGCAGAAATTGCAATTGAAGAATGACATTCAATCTAAGGTGAGAAATGATTTAGACCAACAGCAACGGGAGTATTTCTTACACCAGCAAATGAAAACCATTCAAGAAGAATTGGGTGGGGTGTCTTATGAAGAAGAAGTCAATGAAATGGCTGCTACGGCCAAAAAGAAAAAATGGCCAGAAAAAGTAGGCTTGCATTTTGACAAAGAGCTCGGTAAGCTCCAAAGAATGAACCCTCAGGTTGCGGAATACTCTATTCAAAGAAATTATTTGGAACTCTTTTTGGACCTCCCATGGGGCCAATTTTCAAAGGATGTTTTTGATTTAAAACGCGCTCAAAAAATCTTGGATAGGGACCATTTTGGTTTAGAAGACGTCAAGAGGCGAATTTTAGAACACTTGGCGGTGTTAAAGCTCAGGAATGACATGAAGTCTCCTATTCTTTGTTTGTATGGACCTCCAGGGGTGGGTAAAACTTCCTTGGGTAAATCTATAGCAGAATCTCTGGGCAGAGAATACGTGAGAATGTCTCTTGGTGGTTTGAGAGACGAAGCGGAAATTAGGGGGCACCGAAAAACCTATATTGGTGCCATGCCAGGAAGGGTATTACAGAGTTTAAAGAAAGCAGGGACTTCTAATCCAGTATTTGTATTAGATGAAATTGATAAATTGTCTAATTCACATCAGGGAGACCCCTCTTCTGCACTTTTGGAAGTGTTGGATCCTGAGCAGAATGGAGATTTCCACGATAATTTCTTGGAAATGGGCTACGATCTTTCCAAGGTGTTGTTTATAGCCACTGCCAATAATTTAGGGGCTATACAGCCAGCATTGTTAGATCGTATGGAGCTCATTAATGTGTCTGGTTACACGATTGAAGAAAAAGTTGAAATTGCCAAACGACACTTATTGCCTAAGCAGTTAAAAGAACACGGAGTTAAGACAGATCAAATTAAAATTGGCAAGCCTCAATTTGAAAAAATTGTCGCAGGATACACCAGAGAGTCCGGCGTGAGAAACTTAGACAAACAATTGGCTAAAATGGTTAGAAACACAGCAAAATCTATTGCTATGGAAGAAGACTATGAGGTTAAAGTAAGCACTGAGCATATAGAAAAAGTGTTGGGGGTACCCAGATTAGAACGTGACAAATATGAAAATAATAAGGTTGCTGGGGTAGTGACAGGTTTGGCATGGACGGCTGTAGGAGGAGATATCCTGTTTATAGAATCTATTCTCTCTAAGGGTAAAGGGCTTTTAAATATTACGGGTAACTTGGGTAAAGTTATGAAAGAATCTGCCACTATAGCCATGGAATATATTAAAGCAAATGCCGCTTTATATGGCCTTACGGCCGACATCTTTGAGAAATACAACGTGCACATTCACGTGCCTGAGGGTGCTACGCCTAAAGATGGACCTAGTGCAGGAATTACCATGCTCACTTCCTTGGTTTCTTTGTTTACACAGCGAAAGGTGAAATCTCGTTTGGCCATGACAGGGGAAATTACCCTGAGAGGTAAGGTGCTACCAGTTGGAGGAATTAAGGAAAAAATATTAGCTGCTAAAAGAGCGAATATTAACCAGATTATTCTCTGTGAGGAAAACAGAAAAGACATTGCGGAGATTAAAGAAGCCTATTTAAAAGGCATGACTTTCCATTATGTCACTGATATGAGTGAAGTAGTGGCATTGGCACTCACTAAAGAACAGGTTGCAGAGGCAAAAAAATTGTAAATTTAATGTAATTCAACAGCTTTAAATGAAAAAAATAACCATTGCCATAGACGGATATTCCTCCACAGGAAAAAGTACCATTGCTAAAAAATTGGCCAAATCATTGGGTTATATTTATGTAGACAGCGGCGCTATGTACCGAGGGGTAACTTATTTTGCCATGCAGCAGGGTTTCATTAAAGACGGTATATTAGATAAAACATCCCTTGTAAATGCCTTGGATCAAATAGACCTTCAATTTAAATTTGTAGCAGGTCTTCCAGATGCTGCTATGTTTTTAAACGGAGAGAATATAGAAGCCCCCATTAGAACCCTCGCGGTTTCTCAGCAGGTGAGTCCTGTAGCGGCCATTCCAGAAGTGAGAGAGAAATTGGTGGCTTTACAGCAGGCAATGGGTGTTCAAAAGGGGGTAGTAATGGATGGTAGAGACATTGGAACTGTTGTTTTTCCTGAGGCTGAATTAAAAATATACCTCACCGCTTCTGCAGACACTAGGGCGTATAGAAGGTACAAAGAATTGATAGACAAGGGAGACAAGGTAGATTTTGACGCGGTGCTTAAAAATGTCCAAGAGCGTGATTATATAGATTCGCACAGAGCAACATCGCCTTTGAAAAAGGCAGAAGGTGCTATAGAAATTGACAATAGTGATATGGGTCTTGAAGAACAATTTGAGCGTATATTAAGTCATGCGAACGCCCTGATAGAACGTTCATAACCTTACCTCTCAACTTGCTGTAAATAAAAAGAATACCACCAAAATTTAGTGCTGTTTAGATTTGTATTTCCCTAATAAAATTGTATTTTTGCACTCCTTTTTAGCAAATAGTCAAGAGGAAAAGGGACTTATATATTTTAATCATTCACAACTTCTGTAGGTATTGTGCGCTCTTGTAAGCCTTTCAGAATACAAATTTTAATCTTCAAATGACTGAAGAAAACACAAACGCAGCAGCAGAAAATGAAGCTGTAGCAGCAAAAGTGACTACTGAAACAGTAGCACAAGACCCAAAAGAATTTTTGGAAAACTTTAACTGGGACAAATACGAGCAAGGAATTGAGCGTGTTGATGATTCTAAGTTAGAGGAGTTTGAAACTTTGGTTTCAGCAAATTTTGTAGACACTGCAGATGAAGAGGTAGTGGTTGGAAAGGTAGTTTACCTGACTGAGCGCGAAGCTATCATTGACATTAATGCCAAGTCTGAAGGGGTAATCTCTTTAAATGAATTTCGTTACAATCCCGACTTAAAAGTAGGAGATGAGGTAGAAGTTCTTATTGACATTAGAGAAGACAAAACAGGTCAGTTGGTTTTATCTCACAGAAAAGCGAGAACTATTAAAGCTTGGGATCGTGTAAACAATGCACATGACAAAGAAGAAGTAGTGAACGGATTCGTGAAGTGTAGAACTAAAGGAGGTATGATCGTAGATGTATTTGGAATTGAGGCGTTCTTGCCAGGTTCTCAAATTGACGTGAAGCCTATTAGAGACTACGACCAATATGTTGGAAAAACAATGGAATTCAAAGTGGTTAAAATTAACCACGAATTCAAAAACGTTGTTGTTTCTCACAAAGCGCTTATTGAAGCAGATATTGAAGAACAGAAAAAAGAAATCATTGGCCAATTAGAAAAAGGACAAGTCTTAGAAGGTGTTGTTAAAAACATTACTTCTTACGGGGTGTTTATTGATCTTGGTGGTGTAGATGGTTTGGTTCACATTACAGATCTTTCTTGGTCTAGAATTAACCACCCGAACGAAGTGGTTGAATTAGATCAGAAATTAAATGTGGTGATCTTAGACTTTGACGACAATAAATCTAGAATCCAATTAGGTCTTAAGCAGTTAGAGAAGCACCCATGGGAAGCTTTAAGCGACACGATTGCTATTGGAGATAAGGTAAAAGGTAAAGTAGTTGTTATTGCAGACTACGGTGCATTTATAGAAGTAGAAGAAGGTGTAGAAGGATTAATCCACGTGTCTGAAATGTCATGGTCTACGCACTTGCGTTCTGCCCAAGACTTCGTAAAAGTTGGAGATGAGGTAGAAGCTGTTGTATTGACTTTAGACCGTGAAGACCGTAAAATGTCTCTTGGTATTAAGCAATTAACACAAGATCCTTGGACAGATATTACCACTAAATACCCAGTAGCTTCTAAGCACAAAGGTATTGTGAGAAACTTCACTAACTTCGGTGTGTTTGTTGAATTAGAAGAAGGAATTGACGGATTAATTTATATTTCTGACCTTTCTTGGACTAAGAAAATTAAACACCCATCTGAATTTGTTGCCGTTGGTGACACTTTAGAAGTAGAGGTATTGGAATTAGATGTTGACGGTAGAAAATTAAGCCTTGGTCACAAGCAAACTACAGACAACCCTTGGGATAAATACGAAGCTGAATTTGCTTTAGATTCTTTACATACTGCTACTATTGCAGAGATTGTAGACAAGGGAGCTACTATTAACTTCAATGAAGATATTGTAGCCTTTGTTCCTTCTAGACACTTAGAGAAAGAAGACGGATCTAAATTGGGCAAAGGAGATGAAGCACAATTTAAGGTAATTGAATTCAATAAAGAATTTAAGCGTGTGGTAGCAAGCCATACTGCTATCTTTAGAGAAGAAGAGCAACGCAATATTCGTACAGCCGTTAAGAAGGCTTCTGCGAGTGCAGACGAAGCAAAACCAACCCTTGGTGACGCTAATGGAGCATTACAAGCGTTAAAAGACAAAATGGAAGGAAAAGGAAACTAATTCTTTTTGTTTTAATTTTTTTAAAAGCCCGAGCTTTAGCTCGGGCTTTTTTTATGCCCTTTTTTAAAATCCAATCCTTTGAAACGGCTTAAATGGTATTCAAGGGCTGTGAATTGAAAAAAATCCCTATTTTTGTCTCGCAAACGCCTACACTGGAGCTTATGAGCCAAAAAGTACTTCTTTCCGAAAAAGAAATTCACATTATCCTTCACAGGTTGGCTTGCCAGTTGTTAGAGAATCACCTAGATTTTTCTAATACAGTATTGATTGGTTTGCAACCAAGAGGAACTTTTCTAGCCAGCCGTTTAACGCAAATCCTCCAAGAAGACTACAAGGTTAAAGACATTGCTTTGGGTTTTTTAGACATTACCTTTTTTAGGGATGATTTTAGAAGGGACGGCAAAACACTTACGGCCAACAAGACCCAGATAGATTTCCTAATAGACAATAAAAAAGTAGTCCTTATAGACGACGTTCTCTATACCGGTAGGAGTATTAGAGCAGCACTTACAGCACTCCAATCCTTTGGAAGGCCTGAAGAGATTGAGCTACTTACCCTAATAGACAGAAGGTTTAGTAGGCATTTGCCCATTCAACCCAATTATAGGGGAAGACAGGTAGACGTCATTGACCATGAAAAAGTGAAGGTGTGCTGGAAAGCACAAGATGGAGAAGACGCCGTATATTTAATCAACTAACGCTTAAAAAATATATTTAGAAAGTGCCAAATCCTAACAGACAATTAAGTGTAAAACACTTGCTCGGGATTAAATACCTCCAAGAGACGGACATTGATCTTATTTTTGAAACGGCAGACCACTTTAAAGAAGTGATTAACCGCCCTATTAAAAAAGTACCTTCTTTAAGAGACATTACTATTGCCAATATATTTTTTGAAAATTCTACCCGAACAAAACTCTCTTTTGAGTTGGCAGAGAAAAGATTGTCTGCAGATGTACTTAATTTTTCTGCTTCACAGTCTTCAGTGACTAAAGGAGAAACTCTAGTAGATACGGTTAATAACA
>CAKZOR010000083.1 GCA_937136755.1 uncultured Flavobacteriaceae bacterium
GGGCCGCTGGCCGATGCCGCAATGCGGTCCTCTAACTTTAAATCTTCATAAACAGGATCGAATTCTGGACGGCTCTTTACTTCAGAAATACCGTAATTTAAGGGCAATTGTACCCCCCAATCCTCCGGCAATAATTTACCCACATTAATTTGAGTGACCAAGTCATAAGACAAGGCGTCTTCCCTAGCACGCTCGTTGGGCATTTGATCCAAGGCCCCAAAGCCACTACTGCTCGTGGCACCATTGGCTGAAATGGAAACAAGGTCTGCTATATTTGCATCTAAAGCGGCAATAGCCGCCCAGCCCCCTTGATTATCTAGACCAGCGAGACGCAATTCATTGAACCAAACCTCTGCACGCTGGGCTTTATTAGAGACGTTTTTAACCCCCACCATAATACCCCTGAGATTACCAAGCGAAGGGTTTCCTTTAATACCTATTCTCATCACTCCTGCTGTTCTGGGTGCCAATGGGTCTATAGCAGTTAAGCTACCGCCTAAATAATCGTAGTAAGTGAGCTGGTTTAAACTTTGATTGGCTATACCCAAAGATTTAATTTGTGCCAAAACAGCTACTGGAATGTCTAATTCGTTGGCAGAAGGCCATACCTCTTCAGGACTATTGGCCCCATGTGGGGTGAAATTCAAAGGCAATTCTATCTGATAGAAATTTTCTGAAAAATCAGTTCCCATCCTTAAAAAACCAACCATTGGCTGCTCGGCAATAGAGAAATCTGTTTCAACAATCTGCTCCGCATGCATAAACATTTTCAATCTTTTGTATTGACGAAGGTCAAACTGGGTATTTTTAAACACCCCTCTAGCGTCTTGGGGAGCCAATTGTTTTACCACCAATGACAAAGACTGTTCGTTTTGCCGTATGATGGTATTGTTGTTATTGAGCTGCTCTCTAAGTACCCCAGGAGGTAAAGTATATGCAATAGGAACTCTTGTGCTATTTTCCTCCACATTAACTGTATTCACCTCCAATTGAGTGCCTATTTCTAAGGGGGTATTTAAAGGGTCTGTTTGGAGGGCTCCCTGATACACCCGCCAATCTCCCCTGACCAAATCCAAACTGGCGAAACGCAATAATACTGGATTGGAAAAATTGGTCAAATACATGCGAATAAAACTCATAGACCTAAAATCTGCAATTCCACCCACCGCATTAGTAAAGTTACTGAGGGGCACCTTGTACTGGATCCACCTCGTGGGCAACTGTTCTCCATTGGGAAGCTTAGGACTCAAGCCTTCCTTAATATCTGTTACATAGGGGTCGTTTATATCTGTACCAGGTTTAATCTCAATTCTATACTCGTAATAACTGTTCACGGTATTCATGGTTAAATCCCGATCAATATCTTCTACATCTGGAAGCGTCGTGGACCCTCTTTTGGTATTGGTTACAGCTACAGGGGCGTTGCCCTGTGGATTATTAAAATCCAGATATCGTTCCGGTATGCTTCCCTGCCTGTCTAAATAATACCTGAAATTATCTCCGGCAGGATCCTCGCCAGAATTGTTGGTATATACCGCTCTCTCTTCTTGGTCATTCAATCCGTCCAGACCAATATCTTGTTGGGTTCGGTGTTGTGCATTAGCGTCAAAAGCATAAACCAAAGACTGGGTCGCCGGAACTTTACCCCAGGAAGAATGCGCTACAAGAGGTTCTTGCCCTTCCAAAGGCAATCCGTTTTCGTATTGCTTGCGTCCATCTTTTAAAATATCTTCTGAAATATTTCCAATATTCAACACCAGTTCTCCACCGTCACTCCCTATTCCGTCTAGATAAGGATCCATGACCCAGAATTGGACGAATTCTATATTGGCTTGTTCAAAATTTGTGGTGGTCAGTGGTCTCATAATTCCACCCCATTTCTGACTTTCCGAAAGCGCATTGAAATTTCCATTATTGTTATATGGGCCTTTATCTTGGGGGTAATAAGCTAAATCCAAAGTAGGATTTACGGTGGTTTGCCCCTGGGCAATGTCTGTCTGAGGAAAAACCTCATCAATAAAAATACGCCTACTGGCTTGGGTAGAAATGTCATTATTATTGACCCCTGAAGGGCGCTGGAGGGTGTAAAAAATAGGATCAATGGTGTACCATGCCAATTTACTCCTGCCGTAACCATTTCTGAGATTTTGGGAATCTTCTGGAGAGGCGCCATATAAATTAGCCCCGTCTGGCGCAAACTCTAAAGGCGTACTAGCGAGAGACCAGCCCAAAGCACTTCTAATATCTATGAGTGATTGTGCTCCTTCAAAATCATCTAAATAGGTGGTGGTCTCTCCCCTGAAATCTGCATTTCTTGGAGCTCCAGGAGCTAAAAAGGCTACTTCTCCTCTGAGCGAAAGCATAGAAGGTACCTCTGTTTTAACATTGGGAAGGTAATTGGCCCAACGGGTCAGAAATGGTAGTGAAGTCGTTAAATTGGTGTTGAAACCAAAAATGGTGTTATTTACGGCTTCTGTCCCATAATTAGATTTCTGCGTGAGTGGTCGTTCATTGAGATTGAGTAATGTTCCCCCTAAGGTAAAATTATCTGAAAACTGGTGAATGACATTTACTCCAGTAAAACGCCTATTCTGTTGGCCAAAAACTGCGTTGTCTTCTACCGAAATTTCAATAGGCACATTAGAGGCCTGCAAACTTGGATCTAATAACTGAACTGAACCTGCGGTGTAATTTACGGTATAATCTAATCCTTCCTGAAGTAATCTACCTCCTGCTGTTACCCGAACAGAACCCCTAGGTACATTTAAAGCACCAATGGGAATTCCATTAAAACCTTCAGATTTAAATTGCCCTTTTAAAATAAACTTGTTCTTTTCTGGCTCCTGTAATGCTGCAGCCTTAGTCCCTTTATATAAAGATCTAAAAACATATTTTTTTTGATGTGCATTGAAATCTTCTTCTCCCAAAGCATCATAATCTCCACCTCCTAAAACCTTAAAAAGATGATTCCCAAAAGGCTCAACTGTAGTGAAAATAATATGGCCATTTTCTGTATTGACTGTTTTCCCAGGTAGGAAATCAAAGAAACCGTCACCACCCTCTTGTATATCTTGGTAGGCATTTAATCGGTCTAAATTAAAAACCTCCAATAAAATTCGCTCGTTTAATGGCTTTGGACTTTGGGGCCAATTTGGCGCATTTTCTACTGGGGTAATATAATTTCTTGGACTCGGATCTGCATAGATAATGTTAAACCTAAAATCTTCTTGACTTAAAGAATATGCTCCTACTGGATAAATATTTTTCATCATCAAATCCCAAATAGGATCCTTTACTTGCGTAATATTGCTTTTCAGCAATTTAACTACAAGGGTGTTATTTATAATGGGCTCATTGGTTGTGGCATTATTGCTCGCAGAAACACCTCCGTTGGCAAACTCACCTACCTGGTATACTTTACCTAGATAAGTATATTGATAAGCCACCCCTAAAACCTCATCAGAAGATAGTTGTTGGTTCAGTGAAATATACCCTAAACTAGGGTGAAAAGTAAAATCTCTTTGCTCGTCTAATTTTCTAGCATTCTCCAAAATTGCGTAATCAAAGCCTTGATTGGCTTTGTAGCCTGGAATATCGAAACCTGCTTCTACTGTAGCTATTTCACGAATATTGTCATTCAAAAACCCACCCCTATTCATTTTTTCAGGATTTAAGGCGTTTTTCTCATTAGAGGGCAACAAGCTCGATTCAGTGGTATTAATAAAGCCTGAAGCTGGAACACCCAAACGTCCCATCCTTGTCTTTCCTATAGCAGCCTCTCCCAAATCTTGAAGGGCCACCACATTTCTAATGTTTTGTGTTTGTTGTGAACGGTTGGTTACCCAAACTTCTATTCTGGTAATTTGCACCTGACTATTGACAAAGGGATATTCTGCTAATGCCTGATCGTATTGATCTCTAAAAAAATGAGACAAGAAAAAATGCTTATCCTCTTCATAATCTAATGCGGTTAAAGAGAAATCTGTAAGCGTCCCACCGCCCCTTGACATTACAGAACTATTTTGAGAACGCTGCTCTGAAAGTACTGCGGTAATTTGGGTGCGACCAAATTGCAGCTGAGTTTTTACCCCAAAAAGACTTTGTGCTCCAGTAATTAAACTACTGTTGAGGGGCATATTCACATTACCCACCTCAATATTCCTTAAAATATTATCTGCATTTGGATTAAAAAATTGGTCTTTGGCTGCATTGAGTGCATTCACTGCAGAGGGGTCTTCTAATAATCCCTGGTTTTGGACAGATTGCGCCAAGCCTCCAACCTTAGTTTGTCCTAAGGTGTTTTTAGCATTGTCTAACAACTCATTTGGCGCCACACCCACTACGTCCTTCACAGTGGGAGGCACATAGGCAATTTTAATCAGATTTTGAAAATCAAAAGTTGCCTGAGTGTCATAACTCGCATTCACAGAAAGTCGCTCCCCTATTTTTCCCATGAGGCTTAAACTAATCTGCTGTTCAAAATCAAAGGATAAATTGCTTCTGTTTCGGGGAGACAGTGCGGGATTGTCATTTTTTTGCCATAAAATCCCCATATCTACTCCAACAGATCCTTGGGCGTCAAAACTAATTTCATCTCCCCCAAAAATAGTTTTCAACAGGTCGTTCTGCAGGCTAAAAGAGGGCAAAAGATTTCTAACAGACAAATCTGCCGCATTTTTATCTCCGCTCATTGCGGCTATCTTCTCCTTAAAATAGGCTTGAATATTTTCTTTTTCTACCATGGCCCAATAGGCTTTTGGCGAAAGCACTAATGGGAGGTCAAATTGGTAACCCGCTAATCCGCCAACAAGCTCATATACCTGAAGCTGCTCGTTGTATTCGTATTTGCTTTTCAATGAAGCAGGCAAAGGCAATTGTAAGTTTCCTTTGGACTTAAAAAGGGTGCTGTCCTGAACAGCAAGGGTATCTATGGGAGTAAATGGCAATGATTTTTTTTGGGCAAACAAGCCATTTGACTGAAAAAAAAGCAAACAAAAGAGCCCAAAAAAAATGGGCTTTATTTGTGTCAAATTCTTTATTAAAAAATAGGTCTTCAAAAGTGTTACAAACCTTTTAGCGTCTGCTTTATAATGTCTTCTACAGATAGGCTTGGGCTTGCTTTTAAAATTTTCTCTACCATCTTTTCAGATTGTTTTCTAGCAAAGCCAAGCACTTCTAATGCAGATAACGCTTCTTCTTTATTTGTATTGTCTAAAGGCGAAGAAAGTTCTTCTAAATCGTAAATTTTAAGGATCTTATCTTTGAGTTCTATTATAACACGCTGTGCCGTTTTTAATCCAATCCCTTTAACAGATTGAATAGCCCCTACATTACTTGCTGCAATGGCATCTCTCAATTCCTCTGGAGACAATGAAGAAAGCATGGTTCTAGCTGTATTAGCACCAATTCCCGACACTGAGATAAGCAATCTAAAAATAGCCCGTTCTGAAACCTCCATAAAACCGTAAAGGCTGTGGCTGTCTTCTTTAACTTGTAAATGGGTGTAAATAGACACTGCTTCCTCAGAAGGTAATAATGAATAAGTATGTAGTGAGATATGAACCAAATAGCCCACACCACTACATTCCACCACAATTTCTGTAGGATTCTTTTCAACTAATTTTCCCCTGAGGTGTGTGATCATTTTTTACGATTTAGCCATTTTAGCACGCTTTCTTTTTTCCCTTTCTTGGGCATCTATTACAGCTACTGCAGCCATATTCACAATTTCGTCTACACTAGCGCCCAATTGTAAAATATGAACAGATTTCCTCAGTCCCATCATAATGGGTCCTATGGAGTCTGCGCCATTGAGTTCTTTCATGAGCTTGTAAGTAATATTCGCAGATTCTAAGTTTGGAAAAATCAAGGTATTTACTTTTTTCCCTGCCAATTTAGAAAATGGGAATTTCTCTTGGTGTAATACTTTGTTCAAGGCAAAATCCATTTGAACTTCCCCGTCTGCTATTAAGTCTGGACTCTCCGTATGTAAAATACGTACTGCCTGTTTTACTTTGTTTGCATTTGGATGAGAAGAAGAACCAAAGTTAGCATAAGAAAGTAAAGCTGTAACAGATTCAAATCCAAAAGTCTTTGCTACATTGGCCGTCATTTGAGCGGTCTCCGCTATGGTTTCTGCAGAAGGATCTATATTAATTGAGGTATCTGACAAGAACATTGGTCCTCGTTCAGTAATCATAATATTGGTTGTAGCTACGCGTTTCACGTTGTTGGCCCTACCAATGACCTCTAGAATTGGTTTTACTACCGTGGGATAAGCCCTTGAATAACCAGAAATCATTCCGTCTGCATCTCCCGTTAGCACCATCATAGCACTAAAATAATTACGCTCACGCATTTTTATTTCTGCCTGGTATTGCGTTACCCCTGTCCTTCTTCTTTGTTCCCAATAAGAAGTTGCATAGGCATTTCGCTGCGCACGGGTAGCATTATCTGTAGGATCAATAATCTCAAGATCTGCTTCAAATTCAATCTCCGCTTTTAATTCCTCTATAATGGTTTTATTTCCCAAAAGAATTGGAATGGCTATACCTTCATCATAGACAATTTGAGCTGCTTTTAGCACGTCTAAATGATCTGCTTCTGCAAAGACAATTTTCTTAGCATTCATCTTAGCTCTAGTATGAAGCAAACGCACAATTTTGTTGTCATTCCCTGAGCGTTGCATGAGCGCCTCTTTATACTTATCCCAATCTTCTATAGGCTCTTTAGCCACACCACTCTCCATGGCTGCCTTAGCAATGGCTGGGGGAATCTCTGAAATAAGTCTTGGGTCAAATGGTTTAGGTATAATATACTCTCTACTAAAAGCCAATCTGGTTTCTCCATAAGCAATATTCACTTGCTCTGGAACAGGTTCTTTAGCCAAATCTGCCAAAGCTTTCACTGCAGCCATTTTCATAGCTTCATTAATTTTTGTAGCTCGAACATCCAAGGCGCCTCTAAATATAAAAGGAAAACCCAAAACATTGTTTACTTGGTTTGGATGGTCTGAACGACCCGTAGCCATAATAATATCTTTTCTGGTGTCCATGGCCAAGTCATACGCAATCTCAGGATCTGGATTGGCCATAGCAAAAACAATGGGGTTGTTTGCCATGGAAGTAAGCATAGATGGAGTTACAATGTCTGCAATAGATAGTCCCACAAAAACATCTGCATCTACCATTGCCTCATCCAAAGTATCTATTTTTCTGGCTGTAGCAAACTCCTCTTTTTCTAAAGACAAATTAGGCCTGTCTTTTCTAATCACCCCTTTACTGTCTAACATGACAATATTTTCTGCTTTTGCACCAAAAGCCTTGTATAGCTTAGTACAAGAAACTGCTGCTGCACCTGCTCCACTAATCACAATACGCACCTTTTCAATAGACTTCTCCGCTAAATCTAAGGCATTTAAAAGAGCTGCTGCAGAAATAATGGCTGTTCCATGCTGATCGTCATGCATGACAGGAATATCTAGCTCCTCTTTTAGCCTTCTCTCAATTTCAAAAGCCTCTGGAGCCTTAATGTCTTCTAGATTAATTCCTCCAAAAGTAGGCGCAATGGTTTTAACGGTCTGAATAAAAGTCTCTACGTCCTTAGTATCCAGCTCTATATCTATACTATCTATGTCTGCAAAAATCTTGAAAAGTAAGCACTTCCCCTCCATCACTGGCTTAGAAGCCATTGGACCTATGTCTCCCAAACCAAGTACCGCTGTTCCGTTGCTTATTACCGCCACCAAATTACCCTTGGTAGTGTACTTATATACATTCTCTGGATTTTTCTCTATTTCAAGGCAGGGAGATGCAACTCCAGGAGAATAGGCCAAAGCCAAATCTCTTTGGGTAGCGTAAGGTTTAGTAGGAACAATCTTAATCTTTCCAGGTTGAGGTTTGGCATGATATACCAACGCTTCTCTCCTAATTTTCTGTTTGCTCATATGTACTTATTTATGACACAAAGGTAAGAGTATTATTTGTGAATTATAACTGAAAAAGGATGCAACTTATGACAAATTGCACCCTTTTGTAGTTTGAAATAAAATCCAAATTTACCAGAAAAAACCAACTAAAATTGTGGTTACAATCAGTAAAATAATAGAGAGTACCCTGTAGTTCTTATACCAAGGCAATGCCTTAAGCTCAATAGTTTCAGCACTGTATATGGATTTTTTATATGTATAATCTGCCACTTTTTGTGCCTCTGGTAATCCTGTGGCTAAGCTCACGACCACATGAACTAAAACTGCAATCACAAATAATAAATTGGCTTTTGCTAAGAAATGAAATTCATTCAACGAAGGTACCAAGTCTATAGAAGCAGAAACAATCATAAAAATGGCAAATGCACCTCCTGCCATAAGACTGGCAAAAGCACCATGGGCATTGGCTCGTTTCCAAAATAAGCCCAATACAAATGCCGCAACCACAGGAGGTGATGTAAAGGCAATCACCAACTGCAAATAGCCCCATAAAGAATCACTTACTTTCTCAATAAAAGGAACCCATGCAGAAGCTAATACTACAAGTACTAAGGTCGCTATCTGACCCACTCTAACCAATTGCTTGGAAGTGAGTTCTGGTTTATACTGCTTCACAAAATCCATAGTGATTAAAGTAGAAGCTGAGTTAAAAGTAGCAGAAACACTAGACATCATAGCTGCCAACAAACCAGCTACAACCAATCCTAAAATACCTGTGGGCAATAATTTAAACAAGAGCACTGGATAAGTCAGGTTAGGACAATCGGATAAATTGGTACAAATACCGTCGCCTACTGGATAGTTTAATGAAGAAATATCTAAATCATTAAAAAGCAACAACGCCAATACTCCAGGTACAATCATGATGAAAATTACGGGTAACTTTAAAAGACCTGCAAATAAAGCCCCCCATCTTCCGTGATTGAGATTTTTTGCCCCCAAAACCCTTTGTACCATAAACTGATTGTTGGCCCAAAAATAAAATCCCAATAAAGGCACTCCTGTGAGCAATCCCCACCATGGCATAAAATCGTCATTATTAGGACGCACTAAACTAAATACCTCGCCACTATTGGCTGGTATAAACTTACCTTCTGCCAAACGGTTGTCAAAATTAACTTCACCGGCAGCAAGCATATTATCTAATTGAGACATCATGGCATCCCAGCCACCTCCCAGTTGTTCGAAAGCAAAGAAAGTCAATAAACAAGATCCTATAATTAACAGAACTGCCTGAATAACCTCCGTTTGAATTACAGAGTTTAAACCACCTGGAATGGTATAAGCTGCGGCTGCAATAGCCAGTATAATGATAATAATCGTGGAACTCACCTCTGGAAATAACAACTTCAGCACTATACTACCCACATACAAACCAGCAGCAGTGTCTACCATTACATTTCCAAGAATCGTAATGAAAGAAAAATAATACCTGGACTTTTTATCGTACCTGCGTTCTAAAAACTCCGGCATGGTGTACACACCAGACCTGAGATAAAAAGGCAAAAAGAATATGGCAAAGAAAATAAGTACTACTACTGCATACCATTCATAATTGTACACATTTATATTGGTTTGAAAAGCATCAGAAGCCAAACCTACCAAAGTAGAACTAGAAATATTGGCAGAAAATAATGCAATACCTACAATAGGCCACGTCATGGTTCTACCCCCAAGAAAGTAGTCCTCGGAACTACTGCGTTTAGATTTAGAGATACCATATATTACTATTCCTAAAAGATATATCAGTATTACTGCAATATCTAGCGTAGCTAATCCATTCATAAAATTTGATTGTTTTTAAAAACACAAAGCCAGTAAGCTCTTTTGTTTATTGTTTAGTTGATTTCCAAATATATTAAGAAAATGTTAATTTAAAGAGATAAAATCTTGTTTGTAGCAAAAAGAATCCCCCAGTAAAATTAAAAATCATTGATTCCTTAAAAAGGCAATATTTCGTTTAAAACCTTCGTACTTAGTTCTTTTTACAGCAGACTTCTTAAAAATTTGCGAAAATACCTCTTGGGTAATTTCATCCCAATCTTCCTTGGTGTTTTCAAGTAGTCTAGAGTCTGGATTAAACAAAGGCTCACTATGGGACTTAGAAAAACGGTTCCATGGGCAAACGTCCTGGCAAATATCACAGCCAAATGCCCAATCTTGAAACTGACCTGAAACCTCTTTTGGAATGGCTTCTTTTAATTCAATAGTGAAATATGAAATACATTTAGAGCCGTCTACCTCATAAGGAGTAATAGCTTTAGTAGGACAGGCGTCTATACAAGCGGTACAACTGCCGCAATGATCTGAGCTAATAGGGTCTTGAGGTAAATCTATATCGAGAACCAGTTCTGCTATAAAATAAAATGACCCCACCTTTTGGGTCAATAAATTACTGTTTTTACCAATCCATCCCAGTCCGCTTTTTGCAGCCCAAGCTTTTTCTAAGATGGGTGCGGAGTCTACAAAAGCCCTCCCTTCAATTTGGCCCAATTGGGCCGACACCCGATCCATTAAAACCTTTAATTTTTCCTTAATGACATGATGGTAATCTTGTCCGTACGCATACTTGGCTATTTGATACGAATCCGAGGACTGCTTTTGTTCCGGAAAGTAGTTATACAAAAGACTCACCACTGATTTGGCTCCAGGGACCAACTTGGTGGGATCCAATCGCTTGTCAAAATGGTTTTCCATATAACGCATCTTTCCTTGCTTGGCTTCTTTAAGCCACTTTTCTAAACGAGGGGCCTCTTCTTCTAGGAAGCCTGCTCTAGAAATACCACAAGAAATAAACCCAAGATTTGCGGCTTCTTGCTTAAAAAGCTGTGCGTTATCTTGTTGTATATGATCAGAGCTAGTCATTTAACTGATAGGTAATAAGATCTGGTTATGAAAAAACACAGTAAAACAGACTAAAACAAGCCGCCTTGTTCCGGAGCCTTGGTTCGTCCTAAGTGTGCATAAGCTTCTGACGTTACCTCCCTCCCTCTTGGAGTACGCATAATAAAACCTTGCTGAATTAGAAAAGGCTCGTAAACCTCCTCAATGGTCTCTGCACTCTCAGAGACTGCCGTTGCTAAAGTGGTAATACCAACAGGACCCCCTTTGAATTTATCTATTAGGGTGGTGAGTATTTTATTGTCCATCTCGTCCAATCCGTGCGCGTCTACATGAAGTGCCCCAAGGCCAAATTGAGCAATCTCTAAATCTATTTTACCATTCCCTTTAATCTGAGCAAAATCCCTTACCCTTCTAAGTAATGCATTACAAATCCTAGGAGTTCCCCTACTCCTTCCTGCAATTTCAATGGCAGCCTCATTTGTAATAGGCACCTTCAATATTTCTGCTGAGCGGGAAACAATAGTGGAGAGTAATTCCGTAGAATAGTACTGAAGACGGCTTTGAATACCAAAACGAGCGCGCATGGGTGCGGTGAGCAGACCCGAGCGCGTGGTAGCGCCAATTAAAGTAAAAGGATTTAAATGAATCTGTACAGAACGGGCATTTGGACCGCTCTCAATCATAATATCAATCTTGAAATCTTCCATAGCAGAATACAGATATTCTTCTACTATAGGGCTTAAACGGTGTATTTCATCTATAAAAAGTACATCTCTTGCTTCTAAATTGGTCAATAAACCGGCTAAATCACCAGGTTTGTCCAAGACAGGTCCAGAGGTGATTTTAATTCCTACGCCAAGTTCATTGGCAAGTATGTGGGCTAAGGTCGTTTTTCCTAGTCCTGGAGGGCCGTGAAAAAGGGTATGGTCTAAGGCTTCTTCTCTTAAATTTGCCGCCTTAACAAAAATACTTAAATTCTCAAGCACCTGTTCTTGACCGGTAAAATCATTAAAACTCAGAGGTCTCAAAGCCTTTTCAATGTCAAGAGATTCTGGCGTTAGATGATCAGATGTAGGATCTAAGTGTTCATTCATAAGGTCAAAAAAGGTCTAAATAAGTCTAAATATCTAATTAAATTTAGCAAACCAGTGCTTAATTCATATTCATCACTTGTAAAGATAAGATTTAAAAAGCAGTGACAACGGCCTATTTCAAAAGCTTTTTTCTCATCATGGATGTTCCTGAAAATTCTAGTAAGTCTATTCTTGGTGTACCATAAAGATCCAACTGACTTTCCTCTTTAGAAAAATAAGTGAGGTGAGACAAAACATGAAGGTCTAGTGTAGATTTTCCTGAAGCGTGCACACTAGCCTCACTAATCGAAAGCTCCATGCCGTCTAATTGCGACGCACCTTCAAAAGAAGCCGTTAGAAAAGCTAGAGTACCACCCCATCTTAGAGAAGCCTTATCCTGCATATTCAGTTGGGCAGTGTCACTGACATCTCCATATATAGTTGCAGTGGAGCGATCTGTCATTTCCAGCGCTAAAGAACTGAAAGACCCATTGATATTCACAAAAGATTTCTCCTCCCCAGACACACTAAAACTGGGAACTGTCCCAGCAACAGCAACAGTTGCGTTACCAGAAAGGGAAAGCTGTGTTTTTTTAAAGCGCGGATCCAACGTTAGCCCCAACTCACCGGAAGAAATAACAACGCGGTCCAAAGTTGGTGTGTACAAAGTGATATCTAACTGTTTACTCGCCGTGATTCTGTAATAGGTACTAATGAACAACACACTATCTTTTACCTTAAATTTAAATACAGGAGGTAGATTGTCGTCTGCAATCATAGACACCCCTGTGGTGTCTGAGGCTACTATATTTAACTTGAGATCATTGTCCAAAACTATCGCATTAAATGCCTCTAAGGGGGCATTATAAGGGGCCACAATTCTGTTGCCTTTAATCTTAGGCAACTTCTGTGCCTGTACATTTGTAAAACCAATAAAAGACAGAAGGATAAATGAGGTGTAAAAACGAGCAAATTGCTTCATAAAATGGGGCTATTAATAGTGATATTTCATTGCATTAAATTAATAAAAAATGAGTGAAGTAAGCAGTAATACAGTTATAGAATCAAAAAAAAGCCCCAACTAGATGTTAGGGCTTTATTATTCAAGCAGTAAAGCTTAAAATTTTTATTGGCAAAGTAAACTTAATGATGGAGTTGCTCTTCATCAGGACCCATAGGTACTGTTTGAGGCACAAAGTCTTGCTCAGGTATCACATAATTACCTTCCTTATCTGTTTTGGAATAATCATAAGGCCAACGGTGTACTTCAGGAATTGCGCCTGGCCAGTTACCATGGATATGTTCCACAGGAGTTGTCCACTCTAAAGTGTTAGACTTCCATGGGTTTTGTTCTGCTTTCTTACCGTAGAACATACTACTGATAAAGTTATAGACAAAAACCAATTGTGCAGCAGCAGTAATGATCGCGAATACCGTGATCAATACCTGAACATTGGTCAATTCGTCGAACATTGGAAAAGCCGTATTCTCGTAATATCTTCTTGGAACTCCAGCCATTCCAACGAAGTGCATTGGAAAGAATACGCCGTAGGCACCTACTGCAGTGACCCAGAAATGTACATACCCAAGATTCTTGTTCATCATTCTACCAAACATCTTAGGGAACCAATGGTACACCCCAGCAAATAATCCGTAAAGTGCAGATATTCCCATTACTAGGTGGAAATGCGCTACTACAAAATACGTATCATGAACGTTAATATCCAAGGTAGAATCTCCCAAGATAATTCCTGTTAGTCCACCAGTAATAAAAGTAGACACCAATCCAATAGAAAATAACATTCCTGGATTTAACTGCAAGTTCCCTTTCCAAAGGGTCGTGATATAGTTAAATGCTTTTACCGCAGAAGGGATGGCGATTAATAGGGTTGTAAATGTAAATACAGAGCCTAAGAATGGATTCATTCCAGAGATAAACATATGGTGACCCCACACAATGGTAGACAAGAAGGCAATCGCAATAATTGAGGTTACCATCGCTCTGTATCCAAAGATTGGCTTACGTGCATTAGTAGACATTACCTCAGAAGTAATCCCTAATGCAGGCAATAATACAATATACACCTCCGGGTGACCTAGGAACCAAAAAAGGTGCTCGTAGAGTACAGGTGACCCCCCTTGGTAATGCAATACCTCTCCTTGAATAAAAATATCAGATAAGAAGAAAGAAGTACCAAAACTTCTATCCATGATAAGTAGTAAAGCGGCAGAAAATAATACAGGAAATGAAATAACACCAATAATAGCTGTTACAAAAAACGCCCATATAGTTAAAGGCAAACGGGTCATAGACATTCCCTTAGTTCTGAGGTTTATGACCGTAACAATATAGTTAAGAGAACCTAATAAGGAAGAGGCAATAAAAATGGCCATAGACACCAACCACAAAGTCATTCCCATTCCAGAACCGGGCTGGGCCATTGGAAGGGCACTTAAAGGTGGGTACACTGTCCATCCTGCTGCAGCTGGTCCTGCCTCTACAAAAAGAGACATAATCATGATAAATGAAGAAAGGAAGAATAACCAGTAAGATACCATGTTCAAAAACCCTGAAGCCATATCTCTAGCCCCAATTTGCAATGGAATAAGTAAATTAGAGAAAGTACCACTTAGACCTGCAGTCAATACAAAGAAGACCATGATAGTTCCGTGAATGGTCACTAATGCCAAATAGATATCTGCATCCATGACACCGTCTGGCGCCCATTTCCCTAGTAAAGCCTCAAATATTGGAAAACTTTGACCAGGCCATGCAATTTGCATTCTGAATAAAAGAGACATAGCAATTCCAATGAATCCCATAATAAGCCCTGTAATTAAGTACTGCTTAGCGATCATTTTATGATCCTGGCTAAAGATGTACTTAGTTACAAAGGTTTCTTTATGATGATGCCCATGATCTTCGTGATGATCCTCTGAATGTGCGTGTGCGTTTGCAGACATATCTGTAATTTTATTTTTTATTAAGCTATTTTTTTATTGATCTAGTTGGTAACTACTGTTTGAGCAAAAGTTTTTTGTTTGGCCATCCAGGCGTCATATTCTTCTTGAGTCTCCACAATAATTTTCATTTGCATATTGTAATGTGATTTTCCGCAAATTTTATTACACAATAAAATGTAATCAAATTCCCAAGGGTCAGAATTAGGCGCACCATTTAAAGCGCGTTCTGCCCTGATGGTATTAGTACGTTTTACTTTGTCTATCACATCTGGATCTTGTCTCATTTCCTCTGTGGTGTAGATAGGAGTATATGAAAACTGGGTAATCATACCTGGTACGCAGTTCATCTGAGCTCTAAAGTGCGGCATATAGGCGGAGTGCAATACATCTTGAGAACGCATTTTAAAGTTTACTTTTCTACCTACAGGTAAATGAAGTTCTTTCACAATCACGTCGTCTGAAGCATAGCTATCCGATGTATCTAAACCTAAAACATTCACATTGTCTATATCTATTAAACGAACGTTAGCTTCTCCAAGCACATTGTCTTCGCCTGCATAACGAGCCGTCCAATTAAATTGTTGGGCGTATAATTCAACAACTATAGGGTCATCTTGATCATTAATATCCATAATGTTAACCCAGCTGTATAATCCCCAAAGAATTAAACCAGCTAATACCACTACGGGAATCATAGTCCAAATAACCTCTAACTTATTATTGTCTGCATAGTATAATGCTTTCTGACCTTTCCTTCCTCTGTATTTGTATGCAAAGTAATGAAGTAATGCTTGTGTGATGGTTTGAACAATAAAAATGATCACAAAAGAAACCAACATTAAATTATCATAATCTGCGCCGTGTGCAGAAGCCGCTTTTGGCAATAAGATTTTGGTGTACTTGTAAAAACTAAAGATGGTTATTCCGTAGATAAACACCAAGAAAACAAACATAAGGTAACCGTTATACTTATTATCGTTGTCGTTGGCAATCTGAGAAGAATCCTTCTTAATTTGAGACAACTCAAATATTTTGGTCATCTGCCATATGGCTATGGCTACTAAGACTAATACTCCTATGGTTAAAAATGCTGTCATTTTAATATGCTGTTTACGTAAATAATATTAGTAATGAAAGTGCTTACTCTCTTCAATAAATGGGTTGTGTTTTGGTGTAATGGGGGCTTTTGTCAATGCATTAAAGACCGTGTAAATAAACAATCCTGCAAAAAACAATACCGCACCAATTTCGGGAATACCAATAAACCACTGATCACCAACTGCAGAGGGCATAATAGCATTAAAGATATCTAAATAGTGCCCTGCAAGTATAACAATACCTGTCATCACAACAAACCAATTTACACGCTTGAAATCACTGTTCATTAGCAACAGTAGTGGAAAAATAAAGTTCAGTGCTAACATACCAAAGAAAGGTAGGTTATAGTCTTGAATTCTAGTCACATAATAAGTTACTTCTTCAGGTATGTTTGAATACCAGATAAGCATAAACTGTGAGAACCATAAATAGGTCCAGAAAACACTGATACCAAACATAAACTTGGCTAAATCGTGAATATGACTGTCATTTACTTGTTCTAATAAACCTTTTGACTTGAGGTAAATGGTCACTAGCGCAATTACAGTAATTCCTGAAACGAACATAGAAGCAAAAATATACCATCCAAAAAGCGTAGAGAACCAGTGTGGGTCAATACTCATAATCCAATCCCAAGACATCATAGATTCAGTCACCAAGTAGAATACTAGGAATGCTGCAGATAACCTAAAGTTTTTTACAAAGTTTGTATTGTCATCTGCGGCATCTTGTGCCAGAGATAATTTTCTAGAATACCATCTGTAAGCGATCCAGCCAGATAAAAATATGGCTGCTCTAACTAAAAAGAAAGGCCCGTTTAAGTAACCTGACTTTCCTTCTATTAATGCGTCATGTGCCACCACTTCTGGATCCATCCACACAAACAAATGGTTCATATGGGCTACAGAGGCTACTAATATTAAAAATACAATGATTCCTCCAGGTACTAAATAAGCCGTTATTCCTTCCATCACTCTAAACAATAGAGGAGACCATCCTGCCTGAGCAGCACGCTGAATGGCATAAAATGCCAAGACTCCTAAAGCGATCATAAAGAAAAAGAAAGCCGCCACATAAAGGGCTGCCCAAGGCTTATTCTGTAATTGGTGTAGTACATGTTCATCATGCGCTGCACTGTGATCTTCACTATGTGCTTCTGAGGCATGAGGATCTGCTGAGTGGGAAGCCTCCGCTACATGTGCTTCTGTTTCATGAGCATCTGAGGCATGAGCATCTGAAGTCATTTCGTGATCGGTCATAGAAGCATGATCCTCGTCATGAGTTTCTGTAGCTCCATCTGAAACGGCGTGATCTTCTGTTGCGTGTGCATCTCCATGGCCGTCTGCCTGAGCAGCCACTATAGCTTTGGCCTCTGCTACATTAGATGGAGCAGACATGAATCCAATAGCAATCCCTATTGCACCCACAGCCATTAGTATAAAAGAAGCGATCTTAAGTCTGTTTGAAAAAGTGTACATACTGTCTGTCTTCGTATTATTTAGTTAGGTCTTGCTTTAATTTTATTACATACTCAGAAACTTGCCAACGCTCTTCAATATTTAATTGACCTGCATAAGACCCCATTGAGTTTAATCCGTAATATATAGTGTGATAAGTACTTCCCTCTGTGATATTTCTAGCAGCGTCTGCATAAGAAGGCACCCCTAAAATTTTCTCTCTTGATACTAAGGTTCCATTACCATCTCCCTTTTTACCATGACAGATAGCACAATACACGTCATATAGCGCTTTACCTTCACTGAGATTTTCTTCATAAAGAGCGGCGTCTAGTGGACTTTTTTGAACGCGAGCCAATTCTTTGTCCTCAAGATTATTTTCAAATTCATAAGGCAACCAACCCCTGTGAATGGTGTTTTCTACAGGTAAACCTGCTTCCATATTAGAAGGTAAGAAGGCTACTTCTTGGTAGGTTTCATAACCTACAGATTCATACATATTTGGCATATACTGGTAGTTTCTACTGTTCTTGTCTGAACAAGAAGCCAAAACTATCATAGATGCAAGGGCCAAAAAAGAATATTTTAAATCACTCATAATATTTTGCAATCTACTTTTGGGAAACTTTTATTTCTACTGCGCCAGTCTCTGCCAATAAGGCGTGAAGATCTGCTTCGTTATCATGGATTTCAATTTCCATTAGGAAAAGGTCGTCCGTAGTTCTAACATCTGGGTTTTCTGCTTTTTTGAATGGCCACAACCTACTTCTCATATAAAAAGTAATTACCATTAAGTGGGCCGCAAAAAACACGGTAAGCTCAAACATAATAGGTACAAAGGCAGGCATATTTTCTAAATAAGAAAAACTAGGCTTTCCTCCTATGTCTTGAGGCCAATCCTCAATCATGATATAATTCATCATTGTAATGGCAACTGCCAAACCTACCAAGCCATACATAAAAGCCGTAATGGCTAATCTAGTTGGGGCTAAACCCATAGCTTTGTCTAGTCCGTGTACTGGAAAAGGACAATACACTTCCTCTATATGATGCTTTGCCGCTTTTACTTTCTTAACGGCTAACATGAGCACGTCG
Source organism: uncultured Flavobacteriaceae bacterium (assembly GCA_937136755.1). Taxonomy (GTDB): domain Bacteria; phylum Bacteroidota; class Bacteroidia; order Flavobacteriales; family Flavobacteriaceae; genus MAG-120531. The sequence goes on from CAKZOR010000083.1 coordinate 18,519, forward strand.
TCATCATTGTAAAGCGCCTGAATAACTTTATTTGCCATACTATTGATCCTTTTTAGTTTTAGATACTAATGGAGTTACCTCATACAATGGTTTTCCAGCATCTCTTAATTTCTTATACTTTTCTCCAGAAGATTTCAATATAGTTTTCACTTCTGCCTGTGCAATTACCGGGAAGGTTCTGGCATACAAAAGGAATAAAACAAAGAAGAATCCAATGGTTCCTATAAAAATTCCAATATCTACAAAAGTAGGAGAGAACATGGTCCATGAAGAAGGCAAGTAATCTCTGTGAAGAGAGGTTACTATAATTACAAAACGCTCAAACCACATACCAATATTTACTACAATAGAGATTCCAAAAGAGAACATGATAGAAGTTCTCAATCTTTTAGACCACATAAATTGTGGAGAGAAAACATTACAGGTCATCATAGCCCAGTACGCCCAAGCATAAGGCCCTGTAGCCCTATTTAAGAAAGCATACTGCTCATACTCTACTCCAGAGTACCATGCCATAAACAGCTCAGTAATGTAAGCACAGCCAACAATAGAACCCGTAATCATGATCACAATATTCATCAGCTCAATATGCTGAACCGTAATATAAGCTTCTAAGTTAGAGACCTTTCTCATAATAATAAGAAGCGTGTTTACCATCGCAAAACCAGAGAAAATAGCTCCTGCCACAAAGTAAGGAGGGAAAATCGTGGTATGCCATCCTGGGATGACCGAAGTAGCAAAGTCAAAAGATACAATCGTGTGAACAGAGAGTACTAATGGAGTTGCTAAACCAGCTAAGACCAATGAAACTTCTTCAAAACGCTGCCAATCTTTTGCACGACCGGACCATCCAAAACTCAATAAACTGTATATCTTTTTCTGAAATGGCTTTACTGCTCTATCACGAATCATTGCAAAATCTGGCAATAAACCTGTCCACCAGAATACCAATGAAACTGATAAATAAGTAGAAATCGCAAATACATCCCAAAGTAATGGAGAGTTAAAGTTCACCCACAAAGAACCAAATTGGTTAGGGATAGGCAGTACCCAATACGCTAACCATGGACGGCCCATGTGTATAATTGGAAACAAACCAGCTTGTATCACTGAGAAAATAGTCATGGCCTCTGCAGAACGGTTAATAGCCATACGCCATTTCTGTCTAAAGAGTAATAACACTGCTGAGATCAAGGTACCGGCATGGCCAATTCCTACCCACCAAACAAAGTTGGTAATATCCCAGGCCCAACCTACAGTCTTATTCAGACCCCAGGTTCCAATCCCTGTAGAGACGGTGTATATAATACAACCCAATCCCCATAAAAATGCTACTAGAGCAATTGAAAATGCGATCCACCAATGTTTGTTTGCAGTACCCTCAACAGGAGCTACAATGTCTAAAGTTACATCGTGGTAACCTTTGTCTCCAACAACAAGTGGTTTTCGTATAGGTGCTTCGTAATGCGACGCCATAATTTATAGTATAGTTATGTTCCTTTATTGTGTGTTATGCTTCTGTTGTGTTACGTACTTTCACGTGATAGAATACATTAGGTTTAGTTCCAACGTGCTCTAATAAATGATACATACGGTCACTTTCCTTGAGTTCAGATACTTTAGACTGCTTGTCATTCACGTCTCCGAATGCCATTGCACCGTTTCCACAAGCTGCAGAACAAGCGGTTTGGAATTCTCCGTCTTTAATTTCACGACCATCTCTCTTCGCGTCTAGAATAGTCTTTTGTGTTTTTTGAATACACATAGAACATTTTTCCATCACGCCACGAGAACGAACATTTACATCTGGATTCACCACCATTTTACCCAGGTCGTTATTCATGTGATAGTCAAACTCGTCATTGTTATTGTACAAGAACCAGTTAAAACGTCTCACTTTATAAGGACAGTTATTGGCACAATAACGTGTTCCTACACAACGGTTATACGCCATATGGTTTTGACCTTGTCTAGAGTGCGATGTTGCAGCTACAGGACAAACTGTCTCACATGGTGCATGGTTACAGTGTTGACACATTACAGGCTGGAAAGCCACTTGAGGATTGGCAGACGGATCTTCCAATTCTCCAAAACCTCCTAGTGAACCATTGTCTCCAGTAAGTCCGTCAAAATTATCTTTCTTCTCATTATCTCCTTCAAAAGTATCTTCTGAAGAGTAATATCTGTCAATACGCAACCAGTGCATATCTCTAGATTTTCTAATCTCCTCTTTACCTACTACAGGAACATTGTTCTCTGCATGACATGCAATCACACAAGCTCCACATCCAGTACAGGCATTTAGATCAATAGATAGGTTAAAATGATGCCCAATAGATCTGTCAAATGAATCCCATAAGTCTACAGAAGTAGCTTCTACTTCTTGGTGGTCTAAAGACACCATAGGTTGTGGATTCCAATATTTAGCGTCTTTAGTATTAAAGACCTCTAGGGTAGTTTCCTTAATAATGTCGCCACGGCCCATAAGGGTTTTATGCAACTGAACACAAGCAAACTCATGCATGCCAGCCTCTTTAGAAACCGAAACCTCCTGTGTTTTTGAAAAATCATTGTACAAAGCAAAAGCATTCACCCCTACCTGCATTTCTTCTTTTAAGCCTGTTGTCTTTCCATAGCCTAAGGCCAAACCAATAGTTCCTGGTGCCTGACCTGGCTGAATAATCACGGGTACATTTGAAAGCGTAGTACCATTAACCGTTAGACTGATATAACTACCGTCTAAACCTCCATTGGCTACATTTTCATTCACAAGGCCTAAACTAGCCGCGTCTGCTTTGGAAACTGTAGCATAATTATCCCAAGAAACTCTGGTGATAGGATCTGGAAATTCTTGTAACCAGGGGTTGTTGGCCTCTTGACCATCTCCCATACCTGTTTTAGCATACAACACCAACTCCATGGCAGGAGCAGTAGACGCTTTAAGCGCTTTTAACTGTGCAGAAGTGTCTTGAGCTGCAAGCATTTGAGTTGCAACTGAAGTACCCACAAACACACCGTCATGAAGGGCCTTATTCCAAGCGGTACCTCCAAGAAGCTGAGCTTCCCAATGGGTCTTTATATAATCGTAATAAGTACCTTCTATTCCAGCCCACTTCATTAATGCCGTCTGGAATTGTCTGGTGTCGAATAATTCTTTTATAGTAGGTTGCGTAAGGCTATAATAACCTTTCTTAACTTCCACATCTCCCCAAGACTCTAAATAGTGAGACGCAGCTCCAACCCATTGAACAGATGCAGTTGTTTCATTAGGCATGGTAGAAAAAGCTACCGTAGTACCTACATTTGAAAGCGCAGATTTAAATTCAGCTGCATTAGGCAAGCTATACACAGGATTAACCCCGTCTACAACCAATAAGCCAACTTGACCAGCAGCCATATCTGCAATTAAAGACTGTACCGCCTTATCGCTACCTTGACGCACATATCGAGGTGCTGCAATATCGAAGGCAACACTTTCTATAGAAGCATTTAGACGCAACACTAAAGATTGCGCTTCTACACTATCAATACCGGTCAATACTACCGCTTTATTACCAGCCTTAACAACCGCTTTAGCAGCTGATTTAACGGCAGTCATTATATTTTCAGGAAGTGCTACAGAGGTAGCTCCTGTTGTTACAATTTCATATAGCGCAGCCAAAGCTTGCGCTTGCTGTGCTGAGTTAGAAGGCACTCTTTTATCTGCAGCAGCACCTGAAAGCGTCATATTAGACTCAAACTGGTAGTGTTGAGACATTTGGCGGGTGCTTGGAATTCTGCCTTTAGCATAACCTCCGTCAAAACCACCACCTTGCCAATCACCTAAGAAATCTGCACCAAAAGATACAATCACAGTGGCTTTTTCTAAATGGTAATCTGCCAAAGCCCTTTCACCTGTAACTGCTTCAAAAGCGTCCAGTGCAGCAGACTCAGAAATAGCGTCATAAACCACATGAGAAACCTGATCCTGACCTTGTACAAATTCAGCCACTAATTTAGACATGCTTGGACTGGCATAAGTAGGGGTTAAAAAAACCACCTTTTTCCCACTAGTCTTGGCAGCATCTAGCGCAGTAGTAACCGCATTATCTAGATCCGACCAATCAGCAGGAGCTCCATTAAATGAAGGTCCTTGCAAACGAGCACTGTCGTATAATGACAACACAGAGGCTTGAACCCTTGCATTGGCCGTTCCTTTTACTTGAGCATCTTTATTATTCTCTACTTTAATAGGTCTTCCTTCTCTTGTTTTTACAAGAATAGAGGCAAAGTCATAACCATTTGCAATAGTTGTAGCATAAAAATTAGCTACACCAGGGATGATTTGCTCCGGCTGAACTACATAAGGGATAGACTTTATAACTGGACCCTCACAGGCAGCCAATGAAGCTGCTGCAGTACTAAATCCTACATACTTCAAGAAATCTCTTCTGTTAGTATTGGAAGTAGCTAGGGTTTGCTTGTCAGATAAAAATTCCCCAGTAGGGATTTGTTCTACAAACTCGTTTTGTTTTAGCGTCTCAATCATGGCGTCGTTAGCAGAAAGCTCTGCTTCACTCTTCCAGTATTTTTTGTTTGATGACATAATATTATCTCTGTAATTAGCTTCTTTTTTTTTCTAAATCTAAATTTCTAGTAGTGACACTTACCGCATTCTAAACCACCCATTTGAGCAGCCGTAAGTTTTTCTACACCGTACTTCTGAGAAAGTGCCTCGTGAATCTTGTCGTAATAAGCATTCCCTTCTACTTTCACATTGGTCTCTCTGTGACAATCAATACACCACCCCATAGTCAGTGGACTATACTGATACATAATCTCCATTTCTTCTACTGGACCGTGACAAGTCTGACAAGCTACACCAGCCACAGAAACGTGCTGCGAGTGATTGAAATAAGCAAAATCTGGAAGGTTGTGGATTCTTACCCACTCTACAGGCTGGCTTTCACCAGTGTATTGTTGATTGTCCTCATCCCATCCAACAGCTTTATACAATTTTTTAATCTCTTTGGTATAAAACTCATTAGTGTAACCATTCGCCAAATCTTCTTGAGAAGGACCTTCTGGATTACCCTTGTACTCATAAATTGATTTATGGCAATTCATACACACATTCAAAGAAGGTATGCCTGAATGCTTAGATACTCTAGCAGACGAGTGACAGTAAGTACACTCAATCTTGTTGTCTCCAGCGTGAATTTTGTGAGAGTAGTGTATGGGCTGCACCGGAGCATAACCCTGATCTACACCCACCTGCATTAAAAATCCATACACATAGTAAGCACTAGAAAGCAATAAGATAATCACCGTAACCAAAACCAAAAATTGATTTTTAGCAAAAGCCAACCAAATTGGCATACGTACTTCTTTCTCTTTAGTTTCGTAAACAACACCATTGGCCTCTGCAATACTTCTCAGAGTTTTATTGACCAAGAAAAGCATCATTACCAACAAGCCAAACACCAACATTAAAGCACCAAGAATCACTTCATTTGAAATTCCTGAGGCAGCTACTGGAGCCGCTACAGTGTTAACTGCAGCTGCAGCAGCTGGAGCGGGTGCAGGTGCGTCTGTATAAGCGAGAATATTGTCAATATCTTCGTTACTCAAAGTAGGAAAAGCAGTCATTGCTGCCTGATTGTACTCATTGTAAATGGCCAAAGCACGCTCGTCGCCTGCTTTAATTAAACTGTTGTTGTTTTTAATCCAAGCGTACAACCATTCTTTATCTCCCTCGTACTTAGCCGTAACTCCAGCAAGAGCAGGACCTGTCATTTTCCTATTTAAGGCATGACATGCAGCACAGTTTTGATTGAATAATTGCTTCCCTTTAACAGGGTCACCAGCGGACTGGTCTTGAGCAGAAAGATTTTGAGGGATCAGTGTTAAAGCCACTAAAAACAACCCTAGGAATGAAGAAACGAGATTGCGGTATGTCACCTTTTTCATATTATTAGATATTGTAATCTTCAGGTTTGGCACGATTTTTACTGATATTAACGAAAAAAAGTAATCATCGGCACAATAAATTTGAGCACAAAAATACGACATAGAACTTATTTTATTGAGCCAATTCTATGTAGATTTTACTAATTTATAAACATTCTAAATAACTATTTTTTTTTAGCTTTGATTTGTAATAAGTTACCTTTGAAAAACACTTTTTCGTGAAACAAAATGAAACACAAAGCCTTATATATCCTTCCACTCCTAGCTCTTTTTACTGGATTTTCTACAGCACAAGAAATACCCATTACAGTAGAAAAAGACAGCGTCATTTTAACTGATTCTGAAAAACATGCAGCGCTTTTAGAGGCATTTATTAGCTACCAAAAAGGAAGGGGAGATTATCGCATTCAGATCTACTCAGGTCCACTAGAACAAACAGAAGAACTTTTGAAAAATCTGGATGAAAGTTTTTCAGAATGGCCCAGGAGTATTGATTTTGAATCTCCTAGTTTTAGGCTGAGAATCGGGACTTTCAAAACGAGACTTGAAGCGGAGAGAAACCTTATTGCAGTGCGTAAAAAGTACCCTGCTGCCGTACTTTTAAAACCACAGATATTAAAAAACAACTAGCGCTAATTTGAGTTGAGACCAAAAAAAAGAGCCCTTAAAGGCTCTTTTTTTTATGCGTGGGCCGTAAGGCCGTATTATTTTAATTTCTTTTTAACCGCTACTTCTTGGAAGGCTTCTATAACGTCTAATTCTCTAATATCGTTGTAATTCTTCACCTGAAGCCCACAGTCATAGCCTTTGGCTACTTCTTTGGCGTCGTCTTTGAAACGTTTCAAAGAAGACAGTGTTCCGGTGTAAATAACGACACCATCTCTAATTAAACGAATGTTTGAATTCCTGAAGATTTTACCTGTTAGTACCATACAACCTGCAATAGTACCCACCTTAGAAATTTTAAAGGTCTCTCTAATTTCAGCAGTACCGGTAATCTCTTCTTTCATCTCTGGAGACAACATACCCTCCATGGCATCTTTGAGCTCATTAATAGCGTCGTAGATAATAGAGTACATTCTAATGTCAATTTCTTCCTTATCTGCTATAGACCTAGCATTCCCCATTGGGCGAACGTTAAATCCAATAATAATCGCATCTGAGGCAGAGGCCAATAAGACGTCGGACTCTGTGATAGGCCCTACCCCTTTGTGGATAATATTTACTTGTATCTCGTCTGTAGAAAGTTTTTGGAACGAATCTGTCAATGCCTCTACTGAACCATCCACATCTCCTTTTAAAATCACGTTTAACTCCTTGAAATCTCCCAGTGCAATACGCCTTCCTATTTCGTCTAAGGTAATGTGTCGCTGTGTTCTAACAGATTGCTCTCGCATTAATTGAGAACGCTTTGTCGCAATTTGCTTGGCTTCACGTTCGTCTTCGAATACATTGAATTTATCTCCTGCTTGTGGCGCACCATCTAATCCCAATACAGAGATGGGTGTAGAAGGTCCAGCCTCCATAATATTTTGTCCGCGCTCATCTTGCATGGCTTTTACTTTTCCACTGCAAGTTCCCGCTAGTAAATAATCTCCAATTCTAAGGGTACCCGCCTGAACCAAAACAGTAGACACATAACCCCTTCCTTTGTCTAGGAAAGCCTCTACTACTGTACCTACAGCACGTTTTTCAGGGTTGGCTTTTAATTCTAAAAGCTCTGCTTCTAGCAGGACTTTTTCTAAAAGTTCTTTAATACCCAATCCTGTTTTAGCAGAAATATCGTGGGATTGTATTTTACCTCCCCAGTCTTCTACCAATAAATTCATCTGTGCCAGTCCTTCTTTAATCTTATCTGGATTGGCAGCAGGTCTATCTATTTTATTAATCGCAAATACAATAGGCACACCAGCAGCTTGCGCATGGCTAATGGCCTCTTTTGTTTGCGGCATAATGTCGTCGTCGGCAGCTACTACAATAATAGCAATATCAGTCACTTGAGCACCACGAGCACGCATGGCCGTAAAGGCCTCGTGACCTGGTGTGTCTAAGAAAGCGATTTTCTGACCACCCTCTAAAGTTACCCCGTAGGCACCAAAATGCTGTGTAATTCCCCCACTCTCGCCGGCAATCACATTTTCTTTTCTAATATAATCTAAGAGCGACGTTTTACCGTGATCTACGTGACCCATTACCGTTACTATTGGTGCTCTAGACACCAAATCTTCTGCAGTGTCTTCTACCTCAACAATAGCCTCTTCAATATCTGCAGTGACAAACTCTACTTGGTAACCGAATTCTTCTGCTACTATAGAAAGTGTTTCTGCGTCTAAACGTTGGTTCATGGTAACCATGATCCCAAGAGACATACAGGCAGAGATAATCTGAGTGGTAGAAACATCCATCATGGTAGCTACTTCATTTGCCGTAACAAATTCAGTTACCTTGAGGATTTTGCTTTCTAATTCTTGCTGTTCTAGGTCTTTTTCTGTTTGCTCCCTGTGAGACTCACGTTTGTCTCTTCGGTACTTAGCCCCTTTTCCTTTTTTGGATTTCCCCTGTAATTTCTCTAGGGTTTCTCGTACTTGCTTTTGTACTTCCTCCTCTGTGGGCTCTACTTTTGGCGCAGCATTAAATCGTTGGCCCGCCGCAGCAGCTTTCCCTCTTGGTCCTGTCCCTCTCTGTCTTGGTGCGGCTGAAGCTCCAGCGCCAGGACCTCCAGAAGGAGATACTATTCTTTTACGTCTTTTTTTATTGTCGTCATTGCTAGAAGAAGCAACAGGTTTTTTCTTGGGCTTATTGAACTGAGACAAATCTATTTTGTCTCCCATAATTTTAGGCCCACTTAATTTCTTGTACTGTGTAGTAATAGATCCCGTAGGCTGCTCTGCTTCTGCCAATGGCTTAGCCACTGACGTTTCTTTTTTAGCCTCTTCAGACTTCTCTGACGCCTCTTTTTTAACCGACTCAGTTGTAGCGGCCACAGTAGCCTCTTTTTCAACAGTTTCTTTTAGTGGTGCTTCTTTTACTGGCGCTTTGGCTGCTGGCGCAGCCGATACTATTTTAAGTCCAGCTGCTTTTGGCGCAGCTGCCTTAATAACTTCTTGTTTTGGGGCTGCCTTGGACGCTGCTTCTTTAGGAGTAGCAGGCGTATCGTTTACAGCCTCTGGAGCAGGAATTTCTTTGGCAGTTGGAGCGTCTAAATCAATTTTACCTACCGTAGTTGGCCCACTAAGAGATCCTTTCGCTTTAACCACCTCGGCAGCTCTTGCTTCCTTAGCCAAACGCTTTTCTTCTTGCTCTTTTTCAAGTTCAATTCTAATAGCCTCCTTTTCTTTTCTCTTTTCTTCACCCACTTCCTTGGAAGCAACTTTCTTGCTCATATCCGTTTGGAACTGGTCTAAAAGAACCTGATGCACTTCTTCCGATATTTTAGTAGTAGGCCTTGCCTCAATAGCATGCCCATTAGCCGCTAGGTAGTCTACCGCTCTATCCAGTGAAATGTTTAATTCTCTTAGGACTTTATTAAGCCTAATGGTTGCATTCTCTGCCATAAAAAAAATTTGTGCTTACTAGTATTTTTCTGCTAATATAAATAATGAAATAGGTTCAAGGATGAAATCCTTTAATTATTTGTGTATTACCTACTGCTTAATTTTCTAATTCTTCTTTAAGAATTCTAACAACATCTAAAATTGTCTCCTCTTCTAGATCTGTTCTCTTTGCTAAATCTTCTACATCTTGTTCCAACACCGCTCTCGCTGTATCCAAACCGATCTTAGACAATTCTTCAATAATCCATGACTCTATTTCATCGGAGAATTCTGTCAATTCAACATCTTCCTCCACCCCTTCTCTAAAGACATCTATTTCATATCCAGTCAATTGACCAGCCAATCTAATATTGTGACCGCCACGACCAATAGCCTTAGAAACTTCCTCTGGCTTCAGGTAGACTTGAGCAGTCATTTTTTCGTCGTCTAACTTTACAGAAGAAACCCTGGCTGGACTCAAAGCCCTAGTAACCAATAAAGTAGGGTTATTTGTCCAGTTTATTACATCTATATTCTCGTTGCCCAATTCTTTGACAATCCCATGAATTCTCGATCCTTTCATTCCAACACAGGCGCCCACTGGATCTATACGATCGTCATAAGAATCTACCGCAACTTTAGCCTTTTCTCCTGGAATTCGAACTGCCTTTTTAATAGTTATTAACCCGTCAAAAACCTCTGGAATTTCCTGGAAGAACAGTTGCTCTAAGAATAGTGGCGAAGTCCTGCTCATAATAATAGCAGGCTTGTTTCCTTTTAATTCTACACTTTCAATAATCCCTCTAACATTGTCACCTTTTCTAAAGAAATCTGCTGGTATTTGCTTGTCTTTCGGGAGGATAATTTCGTTTCCTTCGTCGTCCAATAAAATAATCGCCTGATGTCTAATATGGTGTACCTCAGCGGTGTATATCTCCCCTTCTAGGTCCTTAAATTGTTTGTAAATCGTAGTGTTGTCATGCTCGTGAATCTTGGCTATTAAATTCTGACGCAACGCCAAAATAGCCCTTCTTCCCAAGTCAATTAACTTCACCTCTTCTGAAACATCTTCTCCTACTTCAAAATCTGGCTCAATCTTTCTAGCTTCGGTAATAGATATCTCCTCATTTGGATCCATCACATCTATATCTTCTACTACCACTCTGTTTCTCCAAATCTCTAAATCCCCTTTGTCTGGGTTAATGATTATATCAAAATTGTCATCTGATCCAAATTTCTTTTTCAAAGCACTTCTAAAAACCTCTTCTAAAATGGCCATTAGGGTTACTCTGTCAATAAACTTGTCATCTTTAAATTCTGAGAAAGATTCAATAAGCGCAATATTTTCCATCTTGCTATCTATTAAAATTTAAGGTTCACTTTTGCTTCTTTAATATCTGTAAAAGCAATCTCTTGCTCTTTAGTCACGGTTATTTTGCCCTTCCCTATTGGTTTGGGCTCTCTGGCTTTCCACTGTAATTTAATTCCGTGATCTAGGATTTCTATGAGATTCCCCTCTACCGTTTCATTTTCAGTGCGAACCGTCAGAGAACGGTTCAGGTTTTTTTTGTATTGCCTAGGCATTACCAATGGAGCTGTGGCGCCTGCAGAGGCTACGTCCAATCCAAAATCTATGATTTCTCTGTCTAAATTGTGCTCAATAGCACGACTTACATTCATGCAATCTTGAAGTGTTACACCAGTATCTCCATCTAATACCACGGAGATTTTTTTGTCTGTTGTAATCTTAAAATCTATTAAAAACAGGGATGGATTTTCTTCCAAAGCTGTGTCTAATAAGGTCCTTACTTCTTTTTCGAACATAGATTTATAGGTAATAAAAGAGGGGACTTTTGGTCCCCTCTTATTCCTTTATCATTTAATCGCCACAAATATACAATATTTTAGGCATTATACAATAAAAAACCCAAAGCGAAAACTTTGGGTTTTTGTTGGTCTACTAGGACTCGAACCTAGAACGACTGGACCAAAACCAGCTGTGTTGCCAATTACACCATAGACCACTACCGTATAAGAGGCTGCAAATTTAAAACAAAGTTTGTATTATCAAAACAAAACTTTTCTTTTTTTTAGAATACCTTTAATGCATGGTAACTACACCGATCTATAAAGTCTTAAATCTACTTTTTAAGTCAGGAAAAGCTGTTAAAGCTTTCAAAATTTAGAGCCCGCATAAACATATTAATTAGTAATTTCGCTCTGTTACAAAAAACAAGCACATGTTTTCAAAAGATTTTGACCTTTGGGACCGCCGTTTGGGGTGGGCAGTTTTCTTTATATCACTCATTACTTATGCCTTAACAGTTGAACCTACTGGTAGCTTTTGGGATGCAGGTGAATATATTGCTACTGCAGCCAAACTTCAAATTGGGCATCCGCCAGGGGCGCCTTTACTTCAAATGATCGGTGCGTTTTTTGCCATGTTTGCCTTGGAGCCAACGCAGATCGCGAGAATGGTGAATTATGTGTCTGGTGTCTCCTCTGCATTTACTATTTTGTTTATGTTTTGGACCATCACCAATTTACTCAGGAAATTGATAGGTAAAACAGCTGAACTGTCAAATTCACAAGCCATAGCTGTGTTAGGCAGTGGTGTGGTGGGCTCATTGGCATTTACTTTTTCTGACAGTTTTTGGTTTAATGCTGTTGAAACAGAAGTTTACGCTATGGCCAGTTTAATCATGGCAGTACTGCTCTGGCTGGGACTGAAATGGACCGACAACTTAGATAGCGACAGGGGAGATAAATGGCTTGTGCTCATCTCTTTTATTGTGGGACTTACCTTTGGGATTCAATTCATGGGCTTTCTAGCCATCCCTTCCATTGGCTTGCTTTATTATTTTAAAAAATACAAAACCACCACCATAAAAAACTTTCTCTTGGCCAATATTACGGTGGTTGGGATTCTAATGCTGGTCTATAAGTTTTCCCTTACCTATGTGCTCAAAGCGTTTGGTTGGTCTGAAGTATTTTTTGTGAACACCTTTGGGCTGCCTTTCAATTCTGGCTCTATTATAATGGCAGCAGCTTTCATAGGTTCTTTCTACTACGCTTTAAAGTTTACGAGGTCCAAGCAAATGATTGGCGCTAATACGATTGTGCTCTCTCTAATGTTTTTAATTTTAGGCTTTTCGTCTTGGCTTATGCTACCTATTCGGGCAAACGCAGGAGTGATTATTAACGAAAATGATCCTTCAGATGCTCGTTCCTTATTGGCTTACTACAATAGAGAACAATATCCTGGCGTAGACAGTCCAGTTTATGGCGCCTATTACTCCAACGCGTATAGCACTGCCAGTATTGAAAAAGACGACAAACCAAAATACGAAAAAGATTACATTACGGGTAAATATGTTATTGTCAATCATTTTGAAGGAGCGCTTCAAGGGTCAGATCCTGCACATGAAGGCTTTTTACCTAGAATGTGGAGTGAGCAAAACGCTGAAAACTATATGCGCTATTTTGGGCCATTAAAATTCAGAATTAAAAGAGATTATCTGGGTAATAAAGAATTGACCTCTACCGTAGGGCAATTTAAAAATGGCTTAGAAAAAGGAGAAATTGACGTAGAGCAGTACATCACTTTCTTGAGAGAATTTAGAGATTATATAGACGTAATCCCGCCCAGCCTTATGGACAACATAAATTATATGTTTTCTTTTCAATTCAATTATATGTACTGGCGCTATTTCATGTGGAATTTCACAGGTAAACAAGACGACATTCAAGGGCGCTATGACAATCACGGAAACTGGCTCAGTGGCATTTCTTTTATAGACAGTCCTAGAGTCGGAAGCCAAGAAAATTTACCCGCAGACCTTTTAAACAACAAAGGAAGAAATACTTATTTTTTCTTACCCCTCATTCTTGGTATTATTGGTATTCTATTTCAATTCAAAAAAGACAAGAAACAATTTTGGACCTTGTTTGTGTTTTTCATGTTTACTGGGCTGGCCATACAATTTTATACCAATCCTTCCATTTTTCAACCCAGGGAACGGGATTACTCTTTGGTTGGATCATTTTACATATTCGCAATTTGGATTGGACTGGGCGTTTATGGTCTCTTTAACGAATTATCCTCTTTCACTAAAAAGACTTGGCTTTCGCCAGTAGTGGTGGGATTCTGCTTTTTAGCGGTACCTGCTCTAATGGGATTTCAAAACTGGGACGATCATGACAGATCTAACAGAAAGACCGCTCAGAGTACTGCTAAAGCCTACCTAAATTCCACTCAAAAAGACAGTGGGGCCATTTTATTTACTATTGGAGACAACGACACCTTCCCCCTTTGGTATGCTCAAGAAATTGAGGGGTTCAGAACAGATGTCAGGGTCATTAATACCAGCTTATTTGCTACAGATTGGTATATAGATCAAATGAAAAGAAAGGCCTATGAAAGCGATCCTATCCCTTCTCAACTTACCCATGACTTGTACCACTACGGAAATAGAGATGCCATTTACTTCCAGGAAGTGACAGACAAACGCTGGGACATTAAGGACTTTATGAGTTGGGTGGGCAGCGACAAGCCCCAAACCAAATTCAAATACCTTTTGGGAGCACAAGGCGCAGATTTGAGCCAGTATTCTGAAAGCAACTTAGATATTGTGTACTACCCTACTAATAAAATCAGGGTTCCTGTAAACAAAGAAAATGTATTGGCCAGTGGTCTAGTGAAAGCTAAAGACAGCGCACTTATTGTAGATTATATAGACATTGACCTCCCTAAATCTGCCCTGCCTAAAAACAGGTTACTCATGTTGGATCTTTTAGCCAACAATGATTGGAAAAGGCCCATCTACTTTTCAGGAGGAAGTTTTGAAGATGGAGAATATCTTTGGATGAAAGACTACCTCCAATTAGACGGTTTGACCTATAAATTGGTGCCTATTAAAACCAAATATGAAAGTGTTTTTGAGATGGGAAGGATAGACACAGACACTATGAGCGAAATAGTAAAAAGCTGGGAATGGGGTAACTCAGGAGATCCCGATGTGTATATTGACACCCAAACTAGGGTACAAGGATTGTCTTTTAGAAGCAACCTTGCCAGACTAACAGAAACCCTAATTGGAGAAAACAAACTGAGTGAAGCCAAAGAAATTTTGGATATTGGTATGAAAAATATGCCTGTAAAAGGCTTTGACTACTACAACTTTGTGGTACCTTTTATAGAAGGTTATTACGCTGTAGGGGCTCCTGAAGAAGCGAGAGGTATTTTTCGAGAACTCAAAAACATCTATCAAGACTACCTGACTTATTATGCCGCAATGGACGTTAGTGATCAGTATAACAGCATTCAAAATATTATTGAAAACTTAGAGGGTTACCGAAGGATATTAGACGTATTGTCTATAGGAGACCGTCCAGAAATCTCCGAAGAAGAAAGACGTGAATTTGAGCTATTCATGGATAAGTTTTCTCATTTCTATGAAGGGGCAGAAGTGCAAAATAACCCCTTTGAATCCGATAACTCAATCGAAACCATTCCATTAGATAGTACGTTAGAATAGCACTGTTGCAGTGCGCAGAAATTTTTGGGGAATTATACGTATTCTTCTATAACACCCATAAGGGTTACGGCGTCTTGCTCTCCGCTCTGGCGCCAAACCATCTCACCGGCTTTATACACCATAAGTGTAGGTAAGGTGGTGACCCTTAAAGCGTCTGCTAAATCTTTGTTTTTATCTGCGTCTATTTTAATGACTTTACCTTTGTCTCCAATAGCAGCGGCAACACTCCTAAGCACCTCGTGCATAGACTGAGAAGCTTCGTCCCAGTCTGCATAAAAATCTATGAGAACTGGAATATTTAAGTCTATTAATTCGCCAAATTTTGACATAGCATATTTTTATAGTATAATCAAATGTAATAAAAAAACCTAAAAAACTACTTAAACGGCTTTTTTTAGGGTAATCACAGTGATTTCTGGCCAGATACCTACCCTTCCAGGGTAACCTAAAAACCCAAAACCTCTGTTCACATTTATGTACTGTCCAAATTCCTCATAAATACCGGCCCATTGTTTGTACCGCCATTTTACAGGACTCCATTTAATCCATCCTGGAATCTCAATTCCAAATTGCATTCCGTGGGTGTGACCACTCAGAGTTAAGTGAAAATGCTGGGCATGTGGAATAACTTCTGCCTCCCAATGGGAAGGGTCGTGTGACAACAATATCTTAAAATCGTTTTCTTGTATCTCAGCAATGGCTTTATTGAGGTCTCCTGCTTTTTTAAATCCTCCTTTTCCCCAATTTTCAACTCCTATAATGGCTATTTTCTCCCCGTTCCTTTCAATGTATTTGTGTTCATTCAAAAGAAGCTCAAAACCCATTTCTTGTTGAATTTCTTTGAGCCTATTAAGATTGGCCTCCTTAGCTTCTGGAGAAGGCCATGAAACATAATCTCCGTAATCATGGTTACCCAACACTGAAAAAATCCCATCTTTGGCTTTCAGCTTTGAAAAACTAGACATCCATGGTTCCATCTCACTGGCCGTATTATTGACCAGATCTCCTGTAAAAAAAAGCACATCTGACTGCTGTTGGTTAATCAGGTCTATTCCATAGGCTATTTTATCTGGATTGTCAAAACTACCCGAGTGAATGTCTGAAATCTGGCTTATCTTATAGCCGTCAAAAGCCTCTGGTAAATCTTCAAAAGTTAACTCGTATTCAAGCACCTTATAACGGTATTTACCCCTGAACATTCCATAGAGTAAAGCCCCAAAAGGGAGGGCCGCAATACCAAGGGCTAAGGCACTAATAAAGCGCCTTCTTGAGGGGACTACTACAGGTCGCTCCCAATGAAATAACTTCACTATCCCGGCCCACATAAATCTAAAAACGTCTTCAAATAGTAAAAAAATTACTACCGCCAAACTAAATAAAAACCAGCTACCCACCAGTCCCATTGCGTAAGACTTATAAGGATTCGAGACCCTTAATTCCGTAGAAGAAAAAGCGAAATGAAAGAGAAAAAATGCGAGTACTAAAATGGCTGAAATTATATAGAAACCTGAGAATAATGGACTTCTAAAAGTGGTTTTAAAGGCGTAGTAGCAGTACCAAGCAAAACCCAAATAAAAAAGCACAAAGAACAACCAACGCATATATTTTTTTTTACAAAGATAAGATTTTAGTAAGGACTTTCTAAGAGAAGCAAAACGTCTTTAATCCTATCTTCTTGAGTTGTAAACCTATGGGTATCTGACAGTAGTGCAACACTATGCATAGAGACATTGGGCGTCTGATCCAATACTTTTTCTGCAGCTACACCAGACATATGAATGGCTTTAAAACCCGCTTTCTTAAAAACAAGGGCATTTTGAACATTTAGCCCACTGCCAGGCATAATTTCTACCGTGGTTCGCATTTCTTTTAAAGCCTTTAATTGATCCAATCCTTCCTCAGCTTTTGAAGCAGATCCAGAGGTCAATAGGCTGTGCACCCCTATTTTAGATAATTCCAAGAGGGTGTTTTGAGGATCTAAAACCCAATCAAAAGCCCTGTGAAAAGTGAACTTCATTCCAGCTGCTGCTGCAACCAAAGCAGCGGTTCTCGTGGAGTCTAAGCGACCGTCTGGCTGTAAAACGCCAGAAACAACACCTTCAAAACCGAGCTTCTTACACTGGGCAATGTCTTCAAGCATACTTTTAAACTCTGCAGAAGTATAAGAAAAATCCCCTCCTCTTGGACGAATCAAAACCCTAGTGGGTACTGATATGAGCTTCACATACTCTTTTAATAAACCTATGGAAGGGGTAAGCCCTCCTAGGGCAAAGCCAGTGCAAAACTCAATTCTGTGAGCGCCTGCACGTTGCGCGGCTAAAGCCGAGTCTAATGAATTACAACAAACTTCTAAAATCATAATTGATACAAATATAAGCGAAACGTTTCCATTAAAATCTGTATTTTTAAATCCACAAAGAAAACGAAATGAGATACCTCTATATTATTTTGGGATGTGCCGCATTTATTGGTCTTATTAAATATTGGATTCCCATGGTAGACCGTATTATTCTATGGATTGAAAAATTGTGGTCTAAATTGTTTCGTTCCTAAATCTACCGACCCAATGCAAAGAAGAAAATTTCTCCAAACTGCTGGACTCAGTGCTACAGCAATAGTTACCCAGCCACTACTGGCCAAAGAACACAAAAGAGCACCCAAGCGCAATGTGGCTATAAAGCCACTGACCCTATGTACTTGGAATTTTCATCGCGCTAGCGCTAAATCCTGGGAGGTACTCTCCAGTGGTGGAACTGCACTAGATGCCGTAGAACAAGGGGTTATGGTAGAGGAATCTGATTTGTCTAATCAGACCGTAGGAAAAGGCGGAAGACCAGACAGGGATGGAGCCGTAACCTTAGACGCTTGCATCATGGACTCCAATGGAAACTGCGGTTCGGTGGTTTATTTACAAAACATCGCACACCCCATTCAGGTCGCTAGAAAAGTGATGGAAGAAACGCCGCACGCTATGCTAGCAGGAAAAGGAGCCGAGCAATTTGCGTATGAAATGGGATTCAAAAAAGAAAACTTACTCACCCCCCAATCAAAAGCAGAATGGGAAGCCTGGAAAATTACAGCGCAATACAAACCGATAATAAATATTGAAAATCACGATACTATCGGTATGCTAGCGATAGATAAAAACGGAGACTTAGCAGGAGCTTGTACCACCTCTGGTATGGCTTATAAAATGGCAGGACGCGTAGGAGATTCTCCCATTATTGGTGCTGGACTTTTTATAGATAATGACATTGGTGGCGCTACTGCTACAGGAGTGGGAGAAGAGGTAATGAAAACAGTGGGAAGTTTCTTAATTGTAGAACTCATGAGGCAAGGAATGAGCCCACAAGAAGCCTGTGAAGAAGCCGTAAATCGCATTGTGAAAAAAAATCCTGATTACGCCAATTTTCAGGTGGGCTTTATTGCCTTAAACAAAGCAGGAGAAACGGGGGCTTATTGTATTCAACCAGGTTTTTCCTACAGTTATTACGACCAGAACGGCCAAGAAAACAGACCAGCTGCCTCCCATATTTAACGAACCATTGTTTGGATAAAACATACATTAAAACGGACCTAACATTTACAGTCCTACATAATTTTTCTTCAATATGTCAAAAAAAAGACTTTTCCTATTAGATGCTTATGCCTTGATATTCAGAGGCTATTACGCGTTAATTAAAAATCCAAGAATTAATTCAAAAGGAGAAGATACCTCTGCCATCATGGGATTTATGAATTCCTTATTCGATGTAATAAAAAGAGAGCAACCAGATCATTTAGCGGTATGTTTTGACAAAGGCGGTAGCAGTGAACGTACCGAATTATTTCCAGCTTACAAAGCCAATAGAGCAGAAACACCAGACGCCATAAGACTCGCAGTACCTTACATTCAAGAAATTCTTAGGGCCATGCACATTCCCGTAGTTGTTTTAGAAGGCTTAGAAGCAGACGACATTATTGGCACTCTGGCCAAACAGGCAGAAAAAGAAGACTACCAAGTATTTATGGTCACCCCAGACAAAGACTTTGGCCAATTGGTTTCTGAAAACATTTTTATGTACCGACCCGCAAGAATGGGTAATGGGATTGAAATATGGGGTATTCCAGAGATCCAAAAAAGATTTGGCGTAGAGCGTCCCGAACAAGTCATAGATTACTTAGGAATGATGGGAGATGCCAGTGACAATATACCAGGACTTCCTGGTGTGGGTGAAAAAACAGCCAAGAAATTTTTAGCCGAATTTGGAAGTATGGAAAACCTTTTAGCCAACACAGACCAGCTCAAAGGGAAAATGAAGGAAAAGGTTTCTGAAAATGCAGCGCTTGGTTTACTGTCAAAAAAATTAGCCACCATTAATATTCATTGCGATGTTACTTTTAATGCAGCTGCCTATGAGCTCAGTACACCAGATAGCGAAAAGGTCCAAGCCATTTTTGAAAAACTGGAATTTAGACGGCTTACCGAGCAGTTTTTAAGGTTGTTTTTCGCGCCCAAAGAAACCCCCAATACTACAGAATCCAACACCCTTAAAAAAGCAGAACCAACTACTGCTGGAAGTGGACAATTTGGACTTTTTGACAGTGCAGAAAACAACTCAGAGGGAGGGCAAATATTCTCCTCAAGAAAGACTATAAATGAGGTTTCCCACCACTACCAATTGGTAGGTCCTGGCTTGGGTATGAAACTGTTTATCCAAAAATTATTACAACAACCTCAGGTGTGTTTTAACACTGAAACAACCAGCTTAGACCCTTTAGAAGCGAGCCTTGTAGGTATAGCATTTAGCTGGGAAGCCCATAAAGGATTCTACATATCCCTCCCAGAAGACCAGGAAGAAATAAGTGAAATCTTATCTGAACTCAAGGCATTTTTCCAAAGCGAAGGCATTGAAAAGATAGGGCAAAACCTCAAATATGACCTTAAAGTACTCCACCGTTATGGCATTGAAGTAAAAGGCCCTTGTTTTGACACTATGCTAGCCCATTACCTCATCAATCCAGACATGAGGCACAACCTAAGTGTTCTAAGCGAAACTTATTTAAACTATACGCCTACAGCTATTGAAACATTAACAGGTAAAGGCAAGCAAAAAATAAGCATGCGGGAAGTGGCGCTGGAACAGCAAGTAGCATACACGGTAGAAAGCGCAGACCTTTGTTTTCAGTTGGCCCAACAATTCAAAAAAGAATTGGCCGCAGCTGGAAATGAATCCCTCTTTACAGATATGGAAGCGCCCCTTCTAAGGGTATTGGCAGGCATGGAATTAGAAGGCATTAATCTAGATGTGGCCTTTTTAAAAGAACTATCTGTCACTTTAGACAAGGATATTCTACAATTAGAAACAGATATTTACGAAGCCGCAGGAGAAACCTTTAATATTGCTTCTCCCAAACAATTGGGAGACATACTATTTGGAAAGATGCAATTGGTAGAAAAACCCAAAAAAACCAAGACAGGGCAATACTCTACTGCAGAAGATGTACTGTCTTATTTGGCCAAAGAACACAAAATAATTGCCGATGTTCTGGAATACCGTGGGCTAGCTAAACTTAAAAGTACTTATGTAGACTCACTTCCGCTGCAAGTGTCTAAACAAACAGGAAGGGTACATACGGACTATATGCAAACCGTAGCAGCCACCGGAAGATTGAGTAGTAACAATCCAAATTTACAGAACATCCCCATTAGAACCGAAAGAGGAAAACAGATCCGAAAAGCCTTTATTCCGAGAGACCAAGAGCATGTACTGCTGGCAGCAGATTACTCACAAATAGAATTGAGGATCATAGCAGCACTCAGTGAAGAAGACAATATGATCGCAGCCTTTAAAGAAGGTGCAGATATTCATGCCGCCACTGCAGCAAAAGTATTTAATGTACCCCTAGCGTCAGTCACTAGGGAACAAAGGAGCCATGCCAAGACGGTGAATTTTGGTATTATCTATGGCGTATCTGCCTTTGGACTCAGCAATCAAACAGATTTGAGTAGGGCAGAATCCAAAGTACTCATAGACACTTATTATGAAAGCTACCCAAAGCTCAAGGCTTATATGAACAATCAAGTGAATTTCGCTAGAGAAAATGGCTATGTAGAAACGGTACTAGGACGTAGAAGGTATCTCAAAGACATTAATGCCAACAATGCTATTGTAAGGGGTGCCGCGGAACGAAATGCTGTTAACGCTCCTATTCAGGGAAGTGCCGCAGATATTATAAAGTTGGCCATGATTGCAGTTCAAAAGACACTAGACCAACAAAAGTTACGTACAAAAATGCTCCTACAAGTGCATGATGAATTGGTCTTTGATGTGTATAAACCAGAGTTGGAACAGGTCAAAGAACTCGTTAAATCTGCCATGGAAAACGCCTTTAAACTCATCGTACCTTTGGACGTAGAATTAGGGGTAGGCGAAAACTGGCTAGAAGCCCATTAAAACAATAGGCAAACACAGGCTTATTAAGTGAGCGTTTATGACACATCATTTATCTGGCAAACCTGTAGGTAGCCTTTATTAGAAAAGTATTTTCTAGTTTTTGATTTAAGATCTGATCTCTCAGGCTGTACCCCAACCTATCCATAGGATTAGCAAAGCCTGTAGCGCCTTGTGACCAAACCAAAAACAGTTCAGATCCAGGAATATACTCCCATCGCATGACAAGATTAGACCTAAATTGGACAAAAGAAAAGTCGGGATCATCGAAAGAGAAATCAGTAGTACCATTGCGATCTTGATCAATTAAATATTGGCCATTTTCTTTTGTAATCTGCTGTTGGTCGTACCAAGCTACCCTGTTGTCCAAGCGCTTGGCAGCAGCATTAGTCACATAGTTAAAATCTGAATAGACCCCATTGGCAATAAAAGGCTGTCCGTAATACTGAAGGGTGAGGTTTGGATTAATCGTATAATTTAAACGCATAGAAGTCACAAAAGAAGTCTGATCAATCGCTGCAGTAATATAATAAGGAAGGCTATTGGCCAATCCTTGAGTTACATACTGTGTTCTTGAAGGGTTCACCTCATACTCTAACGCCAAAGACATACTCAAAGCATCTAAAGGTTGGTAGGTAAGATCTAGCCCATAACGGTCCAAAGAGAAATTATTGTCCTTTGCCTGACTCTTTACAAATCCAGCACCAACAGCCAATTTTTTACGATCGTCAGAGCCTACAGAGAAAAACATAAAATTCTCCTCAGAAAAACGCCACCTTGGCCCTCCCCTTAAAAACGCGTTGATGTTAATTAAAGGTTTATGGGTAAGCCCCATCTCAAAATTCCAATTATTAATGAAATTAACTTCACCCCTAAAGTCGTATTGAAGGCGGTTGTTATTGCCTTGAAAATCATATGTACTACTTTGAGAAAAACGAAGGGACGCACTTCTGTACCAGGAAGTTGGATTCAAAAACTGGGCCCTTAAATTAGCGAACTGTCTAATGAGGTCCGTCTCCCTTAAAAAACCCACATCATTGAGCTCTAATTCAGGAGAGCGCCAATTCCCCCCCATACTGTATTGCCAAACACCTGCACCTTTTCCAAAAACCAACTTACCACCGGTTCCAGACAAACTGGTTTTTTCAGGATCTACACTCACATGCGTAGCGTCTGAACGCTGAAACATATGGACAATACTTTCTTGGGTTTCCCTAATAGCCTCAGGAGTTCCTTGCACCCTCGAGCCAATCACATTACCCTCAATATAATAGGTCCGGTCCTTCCATTGGTGTAAAAAATCTATACCTCCCGTATAAGCTGCCTTGTGTAAAGAAACCGCCAATGGATCTGATTGTCTATTGGTCGCTGTAAACATGGCTCCCACAAAAGACATGCGATTGTTAAAATCTTTCTGTGCACGACCCACCAAGTAATTAGTCATAGGTTCCACCAAAGTCTCCGATCTTTGTCCATTAAGGTCAGATTCCGCATACATCCCATTGGTCACACTCTCTAAAAGACCTAGAGACCAACCGTTTTTAGTCTTACCAGAAAACTTAGCCGCTCCAAGAATAGTCGTATTATTAGGTCTATTAATATGGCCCCCTTCGGGCGCCGATGCCCCCAACTGTGGACTCCTACCAATTCTCCTAGAATAAAAAAGATTGTCATTCCCATTGGCAAATCTAAAATCAAAGATGTTTTTGTTCTCTATAAAAAAGGGTCTTTGCTCTCTAAAAAATATCTGAAACCCATCTAAAGCAATCGCGCCCGGATCTGCCTCTACTTGACCAAAATCAGGATTTACTGTAAGGTCTAAAGTAAGGTCATTGGTAATACCAATTTTAGCGTCCAACCCTAGGTTGAGTTTAGGATCTTTTCCATCTCTGTAAGGATTGCCCTTTTGGGCTTGATAAGTATCGTATTGGCCCACTATAAAGGGCTGTATCTCTAACTGTCTTTGCGGCTCAATGTCTATAAGACCTCTTAAAGCACCAAATTCACTCACCATACCGGCAGCATTTTGAGGAATTCTATCCCATGCAGAGCGTTCTTGCGCTCTAAACAACATCCTGGAGAGTTGTAGGCCCCAAAGCTGCTCCTTAGCGTTACCAAATTTTAATTGGCTAAAGGGTATTTTCATTTCTGCAGTCCAACCTAGGCTGTCAATATTGGTGGCCACATACCAGATGGGGTTCCAGGAGTCGTCCCAATTATTACCATTCTCAGAAACAAACTCATCCCCTTTCACTCCAGCGGCAGTAACAGAAAAAGCAAATGCCGTTCTTTTATCTAAATAACTATCCAGTATAAAAGCCACTCGGTCGCCCTGAAAGCCGTCACGTCTTGAAAGACGCTTTTCAATTTTATCTGGTTCGGTGTCAAAACAACGCACCGCAACGTAAAGGTATTTAGAATCGTAGGCAATTTTAAATTGTGTTTCTTGAGCAGGAGAAGTATTCTCATCGGGCATTTGCTCAATAAAGTCTGCTGTCCATGGAACAATATCCCAAATAGATTCTTTAATAAGTCCGTCAATATCAGGGACTTTATTTAAAGGTAACCGCTGGGTCACATAAGTTTTTTGGTCATATTTAGAGGGGATAGGCACTTTTGAAACTGCAGCTCCGTCTTGTGAAAAAACTGAGAAATTAACTAGAAAAAAAAGTGCAAATAAGTATTTAAAGTGCATGAAACTAGGGTAGGTTAAGCGGTAAAAATACCCCCCTGAATTGTAATAGGAGCAGGACACAAGAGTTTTAACATTTCCTTAAGAGTGTGAAAAATAAAAAAAAATGAACTAATTATAAAAATAATCAAAAAACAGCATTTGGAATTCAACTAATTAGTTGTACATTTGCAGCCCGATTATCGGGATTATAGTGTTTAATCAATAAAAATATTAGTGTGGACACATTAAGTTACAAAACTGTTTCAGCTAACAAAGCTACAGTTAACAAACAGTGGGTACTGGTAGATGCAGAAGGACAAACTTTAGGACGTTTGGCTTCTAAAATAGCTATTATGCTTAGAGGTAAAAACAAACCTAACTACACCCCTCACGTAGATTGTGGGGACAATGTAATAGTTGTAAATGCAGAGAAAGTTACCATGACTGGTAATAAGATGCAGACTAAAACTTACATAAGACACACTGGTTTTCCAGGGGGTCAGCGTTCTCTAACTGCTAGTGAATTATTAGCAAAGAAACCAATTGGTCTTGTAGAGAAAGCAGTAAAAGGGATGTTGCCTAAAAATAAATTGGGTGCTGATCTTTTCAGAAACTTAAAAGTATACGAAGGTACAGCGCACGGTCAAGAGGCGCAAAAACCTGTAGTAATAAACTTAGAATCATTTTAGCGATGGAAGTAATTCACAAAATAGGAAGAAGAAAAACAGCGGTTGCTCGTGTATACCTTACACCAGGAAACGGTAAAGTTACGATCAACAAAAGAGATCTAGAAAACTACTTTCCAACAGCTACCTTGCAGTACAAAGTGCAACAGCCTTTCGCACTTACAGGAACAGAAGGAACTTATGACGTAAAAGTAAATGTATATGGTGGTGGTATCACTGGCCAAGCAGAAGCAGTGCGTTTAGCGATCTCTAGAGCCTTGTGTGACATTGATGCTGAAAACAGATTGACACTTAAGCCAGAAGGACTCTTAACTAGAGACCCAAGAATGGTAGAGCGTAAGAAATTCGGACAGAAGAAAGCCCGTAAGAAATTCCAATTCTCTAAACGTTAATCGTTTATACTATAAATTTAAGGCCTTATTCGTAAGGCCTTTATATGTTCTTAAAAGTATCCTCCCATCTTGGGAGGTCTTTATTATAAATAAGTTGTTATCTGGATAAACCAGAAACTAGTTTAGCATCTAAATGCTGCTTTGTAGCATTGCTAATCCAACAGAAAGTAAACTAAGTAAAAAATGGCAAACAAAATTGAAGTTAAAGACCTATTAGAGGCTGGGGTGCATTTCGGTCACCTTACAAGAAAATGGAATCCAAGCATGGCTCCCTACATCTACATGGAGCGTAATGGGATTCACGTAATTAACCTTTACAAAACTGCTGCTAAAATTGAAGAAGCTAACGAAGCATTAAAGAAAATTGCTGCCTCTGGTAGAAAAATTCTTTTCGTAGCAACT
Organism: uncultured Flavobacteriaceae bacterium; assembly: GCA_937136755.1. Lineage (GTDB taxonomy): Bacteria > Bacteroidota > Bacteroidia > Flavobacteriales > Flavobacteriaceae > MAG-120531. Next base: position 44,126 of record CAKZOR010000083.1, read on the forward strand.
AAAAAACAAGCAAAAGACATTGTGGCTGAAAAAGCGGCTAATGTAAATATGCCTTACATCACAGAAAGATGGCCAGGCGGTATGTTAACTAACTTTGTGACTATTAGAAAAGCTGTTAAAAAAATGGCTACTATTGATCGCATGAAAAAAGACGGTACCTTTTTAACCCTTTCTAAGAAAGAGCGTTTACAGGTAGATCGTTTAAGAGCAAAATTAGAGAAAAACTTAGGGTCTATCTCAGACATGACTCGTTTACCAGGAGCGCTATTTGTTGTAGACACCATGAGAGAGCACATTGCAGTGAAAGAAGCTTTAAAGCTTAACATTCCAATCTTTGCCATGGTAGATACCAACTCTGACCCAAAACAAATAGACTACGTGATTCCATCTAACGATGACGCATCTAAATCTATCGAAGCAATCTTAAGCCATGTTACTGGTGCTGTTGCAGAAGGTTTATCTGAAAGAAAATCAGAAAAGACTGCAGAAAAAGAAGGTGCATCTGAAGCAAAAGAAGCAGCTCCAAAAGCTGAAGCAGCTCCAAAAACTGAGGCCGCTCCAAAAGCTGAAGCAGCTCCTGCAGAAGATCTAAACAGCAAAACTGTTGCTGAATTAAAAGAAATGGCCACTGCAAAAGGAGTTCAAGGTATTTCTAGCATGAAGAAAGCAGATTTAGTAGCTGCATTAAGTTAATCTAAAGTAAATCATAAGAACATGGCAAATATTACTGCTGCAGAAGTAAACAAATTAAGAAAAACTACCGGTGCCGGTATGATGGACTGTAAGAAAGCCTTAGTAGAAGCTGAGGGTAACTTTGATACAGCTATTGAAATATTACGTAAAAAAGGACAAAAAGTAGCGGCCAAAAGAGCAGACAGAGAATCTTCTGAAGGGGCTGCTATTGCAGTGCTAAATGCAGACAACACTCAAGGGGTTGCTATTTCATTAAACTGTGAGACTGACTTTGTTGCTAAAAATGATTCTTTTGTATCATTGGCAACTGAATTGGCTTCTCTAGCCCTAAACTTTGATTCAAAAGAGGCCTTTTTAGCCACTGAATTCAAAGGAATGACTGTTCAGGAAAAATTAACTGAACAAACTGGTGTTATTGGGGAGAAAATAGAAGTGGGTAGCTTTGAAAAATTAAGTGCACCTTTCGTTGGAAGCTATATTCACGCTGGTAACAAAATTGCTACATTAGTAGGATTGTCTGCTGCCCCTGCCGGAGCAGATGTTATTGCTAAAGACGTAGCCATGCAAGCAGCTGCTATGAATCCAGTAGCCTTGAACGAAGATGGAGTAGACCAATCTATCATTGATAAAGAAATTGAGATTGCTAAGGATCAATTGCGTGAAGAAGGAAAGCCAGAAGCCATGTTAGACAACATTGCTAAAGGTAAAATCAAAAGGTTCATGAAAGACAATACTTTGATCAATCAAGATTTTATTAAAGATTCTAAAATGAGTGTTGCACAGTATGTAAAAACTGGAGATGCAGCCTTAGAGGTTGTTTCTTTTGCTCGTGTAGCATTGGGATAATCAATCCTCATTTCTTATTTAAAAACCCGCGTTCTCCGAACGCGGGTTTTTTTTTGACTCTCATTCCATACTTAATCGTTATGCCTAAATAAATTTGATTATTTTTGTGAAACGATATTTCTCAAAAAAATGCCTTACAAAAGAATTTTACTAAAATTAAGCGGAGAAGCCCTTATGGGAGACAAGCAATACGGAATTGATCCAAAGCGTATTGCAGATTACGCTCAAGAGATCAAAGCTGTTGTAGAAAAAGGCATTGAAGTAGCCATTGTGATAGGTGGTGGTAATATTTTTAGAGGATTGGCAGCAGCGAGTAACGGAATGGATAGAGTTCAAGGAGACCATATGGGCATGCTTGCCACTGTCATAAACGGATTAGCCCTACAAAGTGCGCTAGAAGAAATTGCCGTACAAACACGCCTACAATCAGCCATTCAAATCAATGAAGTAGCAGAACCTTTTATCAGAAGACGCGCCATGAGACACTTAGAGAAAGGTCGTGTTGTTATTTTTGGAGGAGGCACTGGAAATCCATATTTTACCACAGATTCTGCAGCCGTGCTCAGGGCCATTGAAATAGAGGCAGACGTAATTATCAAAGGAACACGTGTAGATGGTATTTACACTGCAGATCCAGAAAAAGATGTAAATGCCACTAAATTTGACAAAATTTCTTTCAATGAAGTACTGTCAAAAGGGCTGAAAGTAATGGACACCACCGCGTTTACCTTAAGTCAGGAAAATGAACTTCCGATCATTGTATTTGATATGAACAAAAAAGGAAACCTTTTAAAAATTGTTTCTGGAGAAGCCATAGGAACAGTTGTAAACTTATAAAAACATCGCTTTAAAGATGAATGAAGAAGTAGATTTTGTATTAGACAGCGCAAAAGAAAACATGGACAAAGCCATGGTGCATTTAGAAAAATCATTTGCTAAAATCAGGGCTGGAAAAGCGAGTCCTATTATGCTTTCTACCGTTAAGGTGGATTATTATGGGTCACCCACACCTCTCTCACAAGTAGCCAATGTGAACACCACAGATGCCAGAACTATTTCGGTTCAGCCCTGGGAAAAGAACATGCTTCAAGAAATTGAAAAAGCCATTACAAACGCTAACTTAGGCTTTAATCCTATGAATAATGGCGACCTAATCATAATAAACGTACCTCCATTAACAGAGGAGCGAAGAAGGGATTTGGTCAAACAAGCCAAAGCAGAAGCAGAAGATGCTAAGATTGGAGTTAGAAACGCTAGACAGGAAGCCAATAAAGAAATTAAAGTATTAGAGCTCCCGGAAGACGTAGCTAAAGATGCTGAGGCTTCGGTGCAGGAGTTGACCAACAAATACAGCAAAAAAATTGACGAACTGCTCACCGTTAAAGAAGCAGAAATCATGAAGGTGTAAGGCCTTTAATAAAAAAACCTCATGATAGGATTCAGTACCCAAAACTTTTGGGCTACCACTGCTAGAATTATTCTTAGAAATAGGATCACTATCCTTATTGGGGTATTTCTCTTCACTATTTTTATGGCCATGCAATGGAAAAACATGCGTTTTTCCAATACAGAAGCCAACTTACTACCAGACAACCATCCTGTTAACCTAGCTTATAAAGACTTTGTTTCACGCTTTGGTGAAGAGGGCAACATTATAGCCATTGCCATAAAGGACAGCGCATTATTTGAGCTGAATAATTTTAAAAAATGGAATAGATTAAGCAAGCAATTGGCGGCATTCCCCGAGGTTATTGCCGTGCTTTCCACAGACAACTTAAAGCTATTAGAGCGATCGGAAACAGAAGGGAAGTTTGTTTTTTCTCCTTTTAAAGGAAGCCAGGCAAAAGATCAGAAAAGTTTAGATAAACACCTACAAGACCTTTATCAAAACCAGCCTTTTTATGACCAATTGCTCTTTAACAAAGAGACTGGCACATTGAGAACTCTGGTCTATTTAGACAAGGAAATCATCAATACTTCTGTTAGGAAAGACTTTGTCCTTAGAGACCTTAAAATACTCTTAGAAGACTTCGAAGAAGACAGTGGATTAGTTCCTCATATTTCAGGCATGCCTTACATCAGGACTATGAATGCCCAAAGCATTATTGACGAAATTGGTTTATTTATATTAGGCGCCCTTGGGGTTACCTCCATCATATTTTTCTTCTTTTTCAGAAGTGTTAGGGCCACAATAATCTCCATGGTAGTGGTTATTATTGGAGTAATGTGGTCTTTTGGGGTATTGGGATTACTTGAATATGAAATCACTGTGCTTACCGCATTAATTCCTCCTTTAATCATTGTAATAGGAATTCCAAATTGTATTTTCCTCATCAACAAATACCAACAAGAAGCGCAGAAACACGGTAATAAAGCACTCTCCTTACAGCGTGTTATTGCTAAGATTGGAAACGCCACTCTAATGACCAATGTAACGACCGCTTCTGGATTTGCTACTTTTATCATTACAGAGAGCACCCTGTTAAAAGAGTTTGGAATTGTTGCTTCTATTAACATCATTGGAATATTTATTCTCTCCTTACTCATCATTCCTATCGTTTACTCATTCATGTCTATGCCAAAGGAAAAACACTTAAGGCATTTGAATAAAAAATGGATTGATGGCTTTGTTGGGAGCATGGAAAAAATCGTAAAAGAGCACAGAATTGCAGTTTATATTGTGTCTATCTTACTACTGATTACTAGCATTATAGGAATATATCAAATAAAAACTTCTGGAAGCCCTATCGAAGACATGCCAAAGGACAAGGCTTTCTTTAAAGATATACGCTTTTTTGAACAAGAATTCAACGCTATTATGCCCATTGAAATTGTCATAGACACGAAGAGACCCAATGGCGTATTGAGACCTAGCAATCTCAAGCAAATGGACGCTTTAAGTCAGTTCATAGAAGAAACACCAGAGCTTTCAAAACCTATATCGGTAGTGAATTTGGCTAAATACGCTAAACAAGCCTACTACAATAATTTACCTAAATACTACCAACTCCCTACCTCCCAAGAGAGGGGTTTTATTTTATCTGCCGCTCAAGGTGCCAATACAGATCAGGATATACTCGAAAATTTTACAGATTCCACAGGTCAAGTGGCCAGACTTTCTACCGCAATTAAAGATGTGGAGACCGATCAAATGGAACAGGTTGAATTAGACTTGTTAGAGAAAATAGATAAATTGTTCCCCAAAGAGCGCTACAATGTAATGCTAACAGGAAAAGCACTGCTTTTTTTAAAAGGAACAAAATACCTGATTAAAAATCTAATCATGTCATTGGCATTAGCCATCTTTCTGATCGCCTTATTTATGGCTTACCTATTTAGGTCTTTTAGAATGATTGTGATCTCTCTTATTCCTAACCTCCTCCCTTTACTGATCACTGCGGGAATGATGGGGTTTATTGGGGTACCTATAAAACCCTCTACCATATTAGTATTTAGTATTGCCTTTGGGATATCTGTAGACGACACCATTCACTTTTTAGCCAAATACCGACAAGAACTCATCGCCAATAAATGGCGCATAAAACCTTCCGTTTACGCTGCATTGAAGGAAACAGGCGTAAGTATGTTTTACACTTCAATTGTGCTGTTCTTTGGATTTTCTGTTTTTACCGTATCTAGCTTTGGCGGAACAATAGCTTTGGGGGGGCTTGTATCTGCTACATTACTTTTTGCCATGCTATCTAACTTAATCTTATTACCGGCTCTTTTATTGTCTTTGGAAAAGAGTATAGCCAATAAGCAGACACTCAAAAAACCTCAAATAGATATTTTACCAAAAGAAAGTGAAACTTAAGTGATTAAACTATCTTTGCCTTTTAACTGAATAGGAATACAAACAACCATGATTACACCGAGAATTAAAACCATTTTACAAGATGTAGCCCCATTGACCAACCTAACGGTTCAAGGATGGGTAAGAAGTTTTAGAAGCAACCGTTTTATTGCATTAAACGACGGATCTTGTTTGGAAAATTTACAATGTGTCATAGACTTTGACTCTTTATCAGAAGAGCTATTAAAGAAAATCACTGTTGGGGCAGCATTAAAAATAACTGGTACACTTCAAGAAAGTGAAGGAAAAGGCCAGCGTGTGGAAATTCAAGCAACTGAAGTAGTTATTTTGGGGGTATCTGATCCAGAAACATATCCTATTCAGCCCAAAAAACACTCTCTTGAATTTTTAAGACAAAACGCACACCTCAGAGTAAGAACCAACACATTTAGTGCTATTATGCGCGTTAGGTCTGCCCTGTCGTTTGCTGTACACCAATACTTTAGGAGCCAAGATTTTAACTACGTGCACACGCCTATTGTCACTGGGTCAGATGCTGAAGGTGCAGGAGAAATGTTCCGCGTAAGTACCTTGGACGCGAAAAACCCACCTTTAGATGATAATGGTGCAATAGACTATCGTGAAGATTTCTTTGGGAAAGAAACAAATTTGACTGTTTCAGGACAACTAGAAGCTGAAACCTATGCTATGGCTCTAGGTAAAGTATATACTTTTGGGCCAACTTTTAGAGCTGAAAATTCAAATACTTCTAGGCATTTAGCAGAATTTTGGATGATAGAACCAGAAATGGCTTTTTATGATTTAGATGCGAATATGGATCTGGCAGAAGACTTTATTCAAAATGTCATTCAATACGTTTTAACCCATTGCGAAGAAGACTTGGTGTTTTTAGAAAAAAGACTTTTAGAGGAAGAAAAACAAAAGCCTCAAAATGAACGCAGTGAAATGCCTCTGTTAGAAAAATTAAAATTTGTGGTAGACCAAAACTTTGTGAGATTGAGCTACACAGAGGCTATTGAGATACTTCAAAACAGCACCCCAAATAAGAAAAAGAAGTTCAAGTATCCCATTACAGGTTGGGGAGTAGATCTACAAAGTGAGCACGAAAGATTCTTGGTTGAAAAACACTTTAAGTGCCCTGTAATTTTATTCGATTACCCAGCAGACATTAAAGCCTTTTATATGCGTCTTAATGAGGACAAGAAAACCGTTAGAGCCATGGATATTTTATTTCCTGGTATTGGGGAGATTGTGGGAGGTTCTCAAAGAGAAGAGCGCTTAGAGGTGCTAGAAGAGAGAATGACCTCTATGGGTGTTGACCATAAAGAACTGTGGTGGTATAAAGACCTCAGAAAATACGGTTCAGCAGTACATTCAGGTTTCGGATTAGGATTTGAACGCCTAGTGTTATTTACAACAGGCATGGGAAACATTAGAGATGTAATCCCCTTTCCAAGAACACCACAGAACGCAGAATTTTAAAAAATTTCTCCATTACTTTTTTTGTAACTTAAGGTATTGAATTCTACAGTAACTCATGCTTAAACAATATCTTCAATATAAACTTTCTCAAAAGCTATCTCCACAACAGATTCAGCTCATGAAGCTCATCCAATTGCCTACACAGGCATTTGAGCAACGCCTCAGACAAGAACTAGAAGATAATCCGGCCTTAGAACCAGGTAAAGAAATAGTAGAAGGTGCTGAAGATATCTATGAGGACAATTACGAGGAAGATTTCAAAGAAGATAGTGAACACATAGAGGCAGAAGATATTAATATCGATGAATATCTAAGTGACGACGAAATCCCTGACTACAAAACACAGTCTAACAATTACTCAGAAGACCAAGACGATAAGGTTATTCCTTATGCAGCTGCAACCACTTTCTACCAACACTTATTAGCCCAGCTACAACAACAATTTATTCCAGAACAGGATTGGGCAATTGCAGAATTTTTGATTGGAAGTGTAGACGAAACAGGCTATATAAGAAGACCCCTACCAGACTTAGTAGACGACCTCGCATTTACAGAAAATTTATATACAGATGAGCAACAAGTTAAAAAAGTGCTCAGAAATATACAACAATTAGATCCAGCTGGTGTGGGAGCAACAAGTTTACAAGAATGCTTGTTACTACAATTAGAAAGAAAGACTCCAACTAAGGCTGTCCAGTTAGCCCAAGAAATACTAGGACGCTCATTTGAGGCTTTTTCTAAGAAACATTACGACAAACTTATTGTAAAGCACAACCTTTCTGAAAACAACTTAAAAGAGGCTCTACTGGTGATAGAGAAGCTTAATCCAAAACCTGGAAGTGCTTTTTCAGATGGTGCAAAGATCATCTCACACATTGTGCCAGATTTTACTTTAAAAATAGTAGATGGTACCTTGGAACTTTTGCTCAATGGGAGAAATGCTCCTGAGCTTCACGTCTCAAGATCCTACAACGACATGTTAGCAGGATACAAAGAAACCAAGCAAAAGACCCATGCTCAAAAAGAAACCGTTAGTTTCATTAAGCAAAAATTAGATGCTGCAAAATGGTTTATTGAAGCGATTAAACAGCGTCAACAAACCCTTTACCTCACCATGAGAGCCATAGTAGACTTTCAAGAAGCCTATTTTTTAAGTGGTGATGAGCGAAAGCTCAAACCGATGATCTTAAAGGATATTGCAGATCTAATTGATATGGATATTTCTACAGTGTCTCGAGTGGCAAATAGTAAATACATAGACACTCCCTATGGAACTAAACTAGTGAAAAGCTACTTTTCAGAAGGCATGAAAAATGAAAAAGGAGAAGATGTTTCTACCCGAGAGATTAAAAAAATTGTAGAACAACTCATTCACAAAGAGGATAAGAAAAAACCCCTCACAGATGACAAGCTGGCTTTAATTCTCAAAGAAAAAGGCTACCCTATTGCCAGGAGAACTGTCGCAAAATACCGAGAGCAATTAGACCTCCCTGTAGCCAGATTAAGGAAAGAAATCTAACACATAACCATAAAAAAAAAGCCCGCACAATGTGCGGGCTTTTTTTATGAATTAGCTAACTGTTATTGTAAGTTTCTAAAAGCGTCCCCCTCGTAAGTGGTGTAATTCACTTTAAGTGCATTTACTTTTCTGAGTTCTAACTTAATGTCAGATATAATACCCATATTGGCATTCTTATCTACTTTAAGCGCAGTAGTTAATACATTCTGTAGTTCTTGCGGCTTTTTAGCACGCTCAGATAAAATGTAATCTCCTACATCAGTGGCATTAGCAAACTTATCATTCAATTGAATTTTAGTTTCTGTTCCAAAAACTTTCTGGTACTCCTGAGTGGGTGCTCCAGCATAGATGTATATAATTCTGTCCTTTTTCTCTAACTTCTTAATCTCGTTAGCGTTTGGAAGAATATTATCTACTTTTAAAGAACTGTCTTTCATTACGGTTACCGTCATGAAAAAGAACAAAAGCATAAATACAATATCTGGTAAAGAAGCTGTAGATACCGCTGGTATATCACCGTCTTTCTTTTTACTAAACTTAGACATATTTAATGTGTTTTGCTTTGTTATTAATTATTTGACGTTTCCGCTTCAGAGAACTTCTGAGGAAATAAATCCTGAATAGTCTTTACTTTCTCTTTCAGATCATCCTTTAAACTCGCAGGAGTTTCCGGGTTTAAGTAAGCCGCCTCCATATCAGTGAAGTCACGTCTGTATAAACGTTGTGCTTCTCTGTTTCTAAGGTCGTTATAAGCACCTACAATCTCGTTTTGAACCGTAATGTAAGTTCCATATGGGGTTTCTCTGTCGTTCTTTAAAGATATAATAGCCTTTGAAGGGTTATCTGAAGAAGATGTATTTCTTGCACCCTGACAATAGTTACAGTAGTCAGCAGTTCCAGAGGCAGCGCCTCCATTGTCTAGAAAAGCCATAGCTTTTTCTCTTAATTGAGATACTTCTAACAACTCTTCATCTGCAAATAACTGTCCGTTCTTATTGATAATTACTTCAAAGATATTTTTCTGTTTAATGACCACATCCGTTTCTGGCGGCTCAATAGGTGGCAACATTCTGTCCAAACCTGCATCTGTTTCAATAGTAGTTGTTACTAAGAAAAAGATCAGCAGCAAGAAAGCGATGTCTGCCATAGACCCGGCATTAACTTCTGGTGGTGCTCCTCTTTTTGGCATACTTCAGTTATTTATTTAGTGAAAAATCTCTTTATTCCTGGGATCACCATTAAAGCAACTGCTATAATAGTTAATAAGAAAAACATATTTAATCCCATACCAATGTTTTTTACTGTGCCTTCAGTGGTTGGATTACCATTGTCTGCCATAGCAGTCAAATCAATATCCGTACCAGAAGCAGCAATGTAAGAAACAAGTACTAAGGCTAAAAAACCACCTATTGAAAATAAGGCTTTTTTAAGACTCTCTTTGGTTGAAAAAAGTTTTTTAAAGGCAAAGATGAAGCTAGAGACTACAGCTACCGCTAAAAGTAAGTAAGTAATCGTGAACATCAACGACATTGCCGTACTGTTTACCGCTTCAGAAGCGGGTGCATCTGCGCTGGGCAATTGGAACCATAAAATAGCGCCAATCAGTCCAAAAACGGCCAATGCAATTTTTAATATTTTGTGCATAATATTGCGTATTTAATGGTTCTTATTATTTTTTGTGGTCTACCAGCATATCAATTAATGCGATAGAAGAATCTTCCATATCATTTACAATACCATCGATCTTAGCAATAATGTAGTTGTAAAAAATCTGTAAGATAATAGCCGTAATAAGACCAAATACAGTAGTTAAAAGTGCTACCTGAATATCACCTGCAATAAGAGAGGCACTCAAGTTACCAACTGCTGCAATTTTCTGGAAGGCCTGGATCATACCAATTACCGTACCCATGAAACCAAGCATTGGTGCAATAGCGATAAATAAAGACAACCAGGAAACATTTTTCTCTAATTGACCCATTTGAACACCACCGTATGCAACAACTGCTTTCTCAGCAGACTCAACACTTTCACCAGCTCTGTCTAATCCTTGGTAAAAAATAGAAGCAACAGGTCCTTTTGTGTCTCTACATAATTCTTTAGCAGCGTTTACACCGCCAGATTTTAAAGCTTCTTCAACAGCTTCTTTTAATTTTGTTGTATTTGTTGTAGCCAAGTTTAAAAAGATAATTCTTTCAATTGCTACAGCCAATCCTAAGATTAAACAAAGCAATACAATCCCCATGAAGGATGCACCCCCTTGGATAAATTGTTCTTTAAGAACTTGAGTGAAACCTTTTTCGGCAGCAGCTTCCTGAACTAGTGTTACTGCACTTGCTGTACTTGTACTTAATACAAATAACCCAGACATGGCTAGGATAGAGAATGATCTTTTCATTTTTTAAAAACTTAAATTTAGTTAGTTAATGGGTTAAAGATAAAAAAATTTTGTAATTATTGAACGTAAAACTTCAAAGCAGAGAGGAAGGGATTCGAACCCTCGATACACTTTTGGTGTATACACGCTTTCCAGGCGTGCGCCTTCGACCGCTCGGCCACCTCTCTATTGATGTTTTAGGCAGGGCAAATAACAAAAAAAATGCTAATTAATGAAATTCTAATCGTTAATTTTATTGCATTTCTCCCCTTAAAGAAGTTTCAAATATGGTCTTAAAAGTTCCTTTAGAAACACCACTCCCAAGCAGATACATGAGCTTGGCCAAAGCAGCTTCTGTGCTAATATCCTTACCGTTAAGTAGTTGTATTTTTTCCAATCCTTTACTGGCCTCATAATGTCCCATTAAAACACTGCCTCCAGAGCACTGTGTTACATTAACAATAATCAAGTCATTTTGAATAGCCTCAGATAAAATTGCTATAAACCAAGGTGCCGTTGGAGCATTTCCAGCCCCATAAGTTTCCAAAACAACGGCTTTTAAGCCTTCTGAAAACAAAACAGACCGCATAAAAGAGGGGGAAATACCAGGAAATAGTTTCAAAACCCCTACACTCTGGTCCATTTTTTTATGGAATTTTGGCTGTTTTCCTTTTTGGGGCTTCAAAAGTAATGACTTAGACACCTCTAAAGAAACGCCAGACTGAGCTAAAGGAGCGTAATTTAAAGACTCAAACGCCTCAAAATGCGCTGCATTAATTTTTGTGGTTCTGTTGCCACGGTATAGCTTATATTCAAAATAAAGGCCTACCTCCTGTATCACTGGTTGTCCATTTTCTTTTAGCGCAGCCAATTGAATGGAGGTGATTAAATTTTCTTTGGCATCTGTTCTTAAATCTCCAATGGGCAACTGGGATCCTGTAAAAATAACTGGTTTAGAAAGATTCTCACACATAAAACTCAGCGCCGCAGCACTATAACTCATGGTGTCACTCCCGTGAAGGATCACAAAACCATCAAATGACTCATATTGGGTTTCGATCATATCTACCATAGTAACCCACAAACTTGGATCAATATCACTAGAGTCTATAGGCGTTTCAAACGAAATGCATTCCGTATCACAATCGAGCAGTTTTAGTTCTGGGATTTGCTCCGCTATAGCGTCAAAGTTAAAGGCTTTTAAGGTACCTGTTTCCGGATGTTTTACCATCCCTATAGTACCACCGGTATACAGAAGAAGTATTTTTGATCTGGCCATAAAGAAATAGAGTACTTAGTGAAGCTTATTACAATATTAAAGCACAACATTACGCAATATAAAGGACATTCAAAAAACAATATTTTAAAGTAAGACCGCCTCCTTAAGTCTTAGACCCCAAATACAGCCCTTGAATTTTCGGTAGTAATGGCTGCAATGTCCTCAAGAGATTTTCCAGTGAGAAACGCTAATTTTTCTGCCACCAAAGGAAGGTAGGCAGACGTATTTCTCTTCCCTCTGTAAGGCACTGGTGCCAGGTAAGGGGCATCGGTTTCTAAAACCAAATGAGACAAGTCAATCTGATCTATAAAACGATCCAAACCACCATTTTTAAAAGTGAGCACCCCGCCTATCCCAAGTTTCATCCCGAGAGATATGGCCCTATTGGCCTGAGATAAGTCTCCAGTAAAACAGTGAAAAATCCCTCTCAATAATGGGCCTTTATGCGACTCCAATACCTCAAAAACGGCATCAAAAGCATCTCTACAATGAATAACGATAGGAAGCCGACGCTTTTTAGCCCACTCTATTTGCAAGTGAAAGGCCTCTTGCTGCTGCTTTAAAAAAGTCTTGTCCCAGTAAAGATCCATTCCTATTTCTCCCACGGCAACTGCTTGGGCCTCATCCAAAAAAGACTCTAGCACTGCTAGCTCTTCTCGAAAATTTTCTTTGACATGGGTGGGATGAAGACCACTCATCAAAAACATATTCAACGGAAAAGCGTTTTTTAATTCCCGCATATCAGACAGATATGTACTGTCTATGGCAGGAAGAAAAAAACGCTCTACGCCGTTATTAATTGCTTCTTGAACTACCTCATCCCTGTCTTCAGCAAAAGATTCACTGTACAAATGGGTATGGGTGTCCGTGAATACCACTATAGTTCTAAGGCTTTCTTTTGATCACCGTCCATTAAGAAAGTCGTTGGATCTTCCAAGGCTTCTTTAACAGCCACCAAGAAACCTACAGACTCTTTCCCATCAATGATTCTGTGGTCATATGAAAGGGCTACATACATAATAGGTGCTACTACAATTTCTCCGTTTTTCACAACAGGACGCTCCACAATATTGTGCATTCCTAAAATAGCAGACTGAGGAGGGTTAATAATTGGAGTAGACAACATAGAGCCAAACACGCCACCATTGGTTATGGTAAAGGTTCCGCCAGTCATTTCGTCTACCGTAATTTCTCCGTCACGAGCGCGAATAGCCAAACGTTTTACCTCTGCCTCTACGCCTCTAAAACTCAAGTTTTCTGCGTTTCTAATCACAGGAACCATTAAACCTTTTGGTCCAGATACAGCAATAGAAATATCACAGAAATCATAAGTGACCATCTCTTTTTCATCGATCATAGAATTTACCGCTGGGTAAAGTTCTAAGGCACGAATAACAGCTTTTGTAAAGAATGACATGAACCCAAGACCTACACCATGCTTTTCTGTAAAAGCTTCCTTATACTGTTTTCGCAAGGCAAAAATGGGCCCCATATCTACCTCATTAAAGGTAGTAAGCATAGCTGTTTCGTTCTTGGCAGACACCAAACGCTCTGCTACTTTTCTTCTCAACATAGACAACTTACTTCTAGTAGTGCCTCTTGCTCCACCAGTAGAATTTGTCCCCATGGAAGGCACTGCTTTTACAGCGTCTTCTTTGGTTACCCTACCGTCTTTTCCTGTCCCCACAATCTCAGCGGCAGATATGCCTTTTTCTGCTAATATTTTTTTAGCAGCTGGAGAAGCAGTTCCTGTGGCATAGCTAGTGGTGGCTGCAGGCGCCTCTTTAACAGGAGCTGGCGCAGCAGCCTTAGGAGCGGCCTCTGGTGCCTCTTCAATAGCCTTGGCTGGACTGTCTCCCTCTGGCTTCACAGCCGACGTATCTATTAAACAAACCACAGCACCCACGGCAACAGCGTCACCTTCTTCTGCCTTAAGGGTAATTATACCACTCATTTCAGCAGGTAATTCCAATGTTGCCTTGTCTGAGTCTACCTCTGCAATGGCTTGGTCTTTTTCTACATAATCACCATCTTGAACCAACCAAGTGGCAATTTCTACTTCTGTGATGGACTCCCCTGGAGAGGGCACTTTCATTTCTAAAATCATCGTGTATAATTTATGAGATCTCTTTAATTTATTATCTAATCATATTGTCTTTGGAAGCATCGAATACATAATCAATGACTTCTTGGTGCCTCCTTTTGGAACGCACCGCACTTCCCGCTGCTGGAGAAGCGTAAAAACGCCTAGAAGCTACTCTAAATTTAGAGGCCATTGGCAAATGCATCAGCAGGTGACTCCATGCCCCCATGTTTCTAGGCTCTTCTTGAGCCCATACAATGTCTTTTGCATTTTTATATTGGTCTAATTGTGCCTGAATTTGATCTACGGCTAAAGGAAACAGTTGCTCTATTCTCACCAAGGCTACATCTTCTCTTTGAAGGTTTTCTCTTGCCTCCAATAAATCATAGTAGAATTTACCCGTACAAAAAACCAATGTTTTAACCTGGTTCTTTACCGCTGTTGCGTCTCCTATAACTTCTTGAAAATGACCATTTGCAAAATCTTCCACTCCGGAAACTGCCTTTGGGTGCCTCAATAAACTCTTAGGTGTAAACACCACTAGAGGTTTTCTATAAGTGGCTTTCAATTGCCTTCTCAACAAATGAAACATATTGGCTGGTGTAGTACAGTCTGCTATAAACATATTGTCTTTGGCACACATTTGCAAATACCTTTCCATTCTGGCGGAAGAGTGCTCTGCTCCTTGCCCCTCATATCCATGAGGCAATAACATGACCAAACCGTTTTGCAATTTCCACTTGTCTTCTGCGGCAGAAATATATTGGTCAATCATAATTTGGGCCCCATTACTGAAATCTCCAAATTGCGCTTCCCAAATGGTTAATGTGTTGGGGCTTGCCATAGCATAGCCATAATCAAAACCTACTACTCCGTACTCCGACAGTAAGGAGTTAAAAATATGTAATTTGCCTTGCTGGTCATTTAACTGATTTAAAAGCAATACTTCTTCTTCACTCGCCTCAACTTTCAATACTGCATGTCTGTGAGAAAAAGTCCCTCGCTCTACATCTTGACCAGAAATTCTCACATCAAATCCTTCTTCTAAAAGTGATCCATATGCCAAGAGTTCTCCCATGGCCCAATCCAGGGTATTGTTTTCGAAAAACATCTTACGCCTATCTTCAATGAGCTTGTCTATCTTTCTCAAGAATTTCTTGTCAGATGGCAAGGTGGTAATGACCTTCGCAATAGCTGTAAGCTTATCTGCTGGGTATGCCGTGGCTACTTTTAAAGCCATGGTGTCTTCTTGAGCAGGAGCCAAGCCTTTCCATGCCTCAGACATGAATGGTGTAATGACGGTTTTATCTTCTTTTCTGGAGTCTTCTAAATCTACTTCTAAACTGTCTTTATAAGCCTGTTCTAAACCTTTGACAAAATCTGGTGTAATAACCCCTTCTTCTAGGAGTCTTGCCGTGTAAATTTCTTTAGGGTTTTGGTGTTTGGCAATAGCCTTATACAATTTAGGCTGTGTAAATCTTGGTTCATCTCCTTCGTTATGACCGTATTTCCTGTAACCCAATAGGTCTATAAAAACATCTCTTTGAAACCTCATGCGGTATTCTAAAGCAAATAATGCAGCGTGAACTACTGCTTCTACGTCGTCTGCATTTACATGAAGCACTGGACTCAAAGTCACTTTACCTACATCTGTGCAATAGGTAGAAGATCTCGCATCTAAATAGTTGGTGGTAAAACCAATCTGATTATTTACTACAATATGTATGGTTCCATTGGTTTTATAACCGTCTAACTGGGCCATTTGTACCACTTCATACACCAGACCTTGACCAGCTATAGCGGCATCTCCATGCAATACTATAGGCAGTACTTTAGAAAAGTCATCTGGGTATAGATTATCTTGTTTGGCTCGAGCAATACCCTCAACCACGGCACCTACCGTTTCTAGGTGGGATGGGTTGGGCGCAATATTCATCACTATTTTGTTGCCGTTGTCTGACATTCTATCAGAGGTCCATCCTAAGTGATATTTTACGTCTCCGTCAAAAACTACCTGCTCGTAATCTTTACCGTCAAACTCACTAAAAATATCTTTTGCAGACTTTCCAAAAATATTTGTCAACACGTTTAAACGTCCCCTATGGGCCATTCCCATAACAAACTCAGCAACCCCTTTGGCTGCAGCAGCTTCTACAATGGCGTCTAAAGCTGGAATTAAAGATTCATTTCCCTCTAAAGAGAAACGCTTCTGACCAACGTATTTGGTATGTAAAAAACTTTCAAAACTCACTGCTTGAGTAAGCTTTTTAAGAATATGTTTTTTCTGATCTATTGAAAAAGACGGGTGATTGTCATTGACATTCAACCAGTTCTGTATCCATGCAACACGCTCAGGATTTCTAATGTACATGTACTCTACTCCAATAGCGTCACAATAAATGCGTTTTAAGTGTGCCACAATGTCTGTAAGCGAAGCAGCACCAATACCAATAATTTCCCCTGCAGAAAAAACGGTATTTAAATCTGCTTCAGTCAGTCCAAAGTTTTCTAAATCCAATGTTGGACTGTATTTTCTTCGCTCTCTAACCGGGTTGGTTTCCGTGAATAAATGCCCCCTGCTTCTGTAACCATCAATCAATCTAATGACTTGAAATTCTTTCTGCATGCTTTCTGGCATTTCAGAAATGTCGGCAGTGGAAACAACGGCTTCTTCATTAAAAAAACCATGGGATTCTGAACCAAAGTCGTAGCCTTGAAAAAAAGCACGCCATGAAGGTTCAACACTGTCTGGGTTTTTTAAATATTTATCGTAAAGATCCGCAAAGAATGAAGTATGTGCGGCGTTTAAAAAGGAATATGGATCCATCTATAAATTGGAATATGGGTCTTTTACACAAAATTTATTCAAAAATACAACATTTGCCTAATTTGAGCCTTGGGTTTTACTCATAATTACAAAAAAATACGAAAACGTTGTATAAAATTATCATTCCTTAAAAAAAACCCTATAAAGTATTACTTTTCAATACTTTAATGCCTTAAAAAAAGAGGGCTTTATGCCCTCCTTCTTATATTAATTAGGCTTTCGTTGTTATTAGTAGTCGTGCAATACTTCTTTGTTTTGTTCCTTAAAAACTGTGCCTTCTTTCATGACAAAAATCACTTGCTCTAAAGTAGTTACATTTTTTTCTGGATGCTCATTTACAGCGACTATGTCTGCAGTATAGCCGGCCTTTAATTGGCCCAAACTATCTGCATAACCTAACAAATTAGCATTGGTGACTGTTGCTGCTGCAATGGCCTCCATTACAGGCATCCCTGCTGCTACCATAAATCCGAATTCTTTAGCATTGTCTCCATGAGGAGACACTCCTGCATCTGTTCCAAAAGCAATTTTAACCCCTTTTTTATAGGCCATTGCAAAGTTAGATTGACTTCTAGGCCCTATCTCTAATGCCTTTTTTGCAATGACCTCTGGGAAATAACCTGGTATGGTGGCATTGGCTGCTGCTGCTTTACCAGCAGATATTGTTGGTACCAAATAAGCGTCGTGTTTTACCATTAAATCCATGGTAGACGGCTCCATAAGGGTCCCATGCTCTATGGTCTTAATCCCAGCTATAATAGCCCTTCTCATTCCTTCATCTCCATGGGCATGTGCCGCTGTAAGCATGCCGTAATCTTTTGCAGTACTCACTATGGCTGCCAATTCATCTGCCGTAAACTGTGGGTTTTGACCATTTTTAGCCACACTGAGCACCCCTCCTGTCGCTGTAATTTTAATGACGTCTGCTCCATCTTTATAACGTTGTCTCACGGCTTTTCTGGCATCTGTAGGAGAGTTCACCACTCCTTCTCTAGGGCCTGGGTCTCCCATGAGGTCATAGCTTCTTCCGTTGGTGGGGTCTGCATGACCCCCTGTGGTACCTATCGCCTTACCTGCAGTAAAAATTCTAGGCCCCATTACAGTTCCTTTAGCTATGGCTTTTCTCAAGGCTATATTTACCCCACTACCCCCTAAATCTCTAACCGTTGTAAAACCTGCCATAAGGGTTCTTTTAGCATATACAGTAGCTCCCAAAGCAACATCGGCCTCGTTTTCTGTAAAGCGATTCATATAAGTTCTCGGATTTGACTCATGCTCAATATGCACATGCATATCTATAAAACCAGGCATAACCACCTGCTTTTTTAAATCAATATGGGTGTCCTTATCTGATCCATTTACATAACCATTCAGAATGGATTCAATGGTATTTCCAGATACAACAATTGTTTTTTCGTTGAGTGTCTTAGCCTTGGCAACGTCTATTATCTGACCGCAATGCAAGTAAGTTTTTTGAGCGTGAAGATTTAAGCCACAGAGTAATAGGAGGCTAAAAAAGAGTTTTTTCATGATGCGAAATACTTTATAGGTTTGGTTATTTAAAATTCAAAACAATACCTAGAATCTAAGTACTATTTTGCATCCTAAGATAGTAATTTATTTTCCCATGCCCATGCAGAAGCCATAGCTTCTTCTAAAGAAAAGCGTGCCTGCCAACCTAAAACTGTACTGGCTTTATGGGTGTTGGCGTAGGCAGCTGTGACATCGCCCTGTCTTGGCGGAGCAAAGACAAAGGGCAAAGAACGTCCACTGACTTTTTCATAGGCTTTAATCACTTCTAAAACAGAACTCCCTTTGCCCGTACCCACATTAAAAACTTCAAATGAAGCTTTTGACGTAAGGTTGAGCAATCTATTCATAGCGGCCATATGTGCTTCTGCGAGATCTACCACGTGAATATAATCCCTGATGCAAGTGCCGTCTGGGGTGGGGTAATCATTCCCAAATACAGACAATTGCGCTCTTTTACCAACCCCCGTTTGGGTAATAAAAGGGACTAGATTTTGAGGGACTCCAATGGGAAGCTCGCCAATAAGTGCAGATTCGTGTGCCCCTATGGGATTAAAATACCTCAGTGCAGTGACCTTTAAATGAGGATATGCCAGGCAGCAATCCTGTAGTATTTCTTCTCCAATTTGCTTGGTATTTCCATAGGGAGACATGGCTTTCAAGACCGGAGCGGTCTCTAGAATAGGCAATTCAAGGGCTTGGCCATATACGGTGCATGAAGAACTAAAAATAAATGCTATGGGTTTTTTTACGACCTCCTGAAGTAAATACACTAAGGTGTTTAGGTTGTTTTGATAGTAATCTAAGGGTTTTTCCACAGACTCCCCTACTGCCTTAAAAGCAGCAAAGTGAATAACTGCATGAATGTCTGGATGCTTAGAAAATAACATTGAAGCAGTTTCAGGCTGCCTTAAATCCAAGGGGTAAAACTGGGGTTTTTTGCCTGTTATAGCGGTAATTCCATCTAGTACAGCAGCGTTGGTATTCACCAGATTGTCTACTACTATGACTTTATGACCCGCTTCTAACAAACTTACCACGGTATGTGATCCTATATACCCTAGACCGCCTGTTACCAATACCGTTGCCATCTTATGAATTTAGAAAATTGAGAATGGTTTTTGTGATATGCGAAATTTGCGCATCATCTAATTCAGTATGCATGGGCAATGAGATGACCTGTTCACTCAAGGTATTAGTCACTGTAAAATCTGCTTCTTTATAACTGTCCTTGGCATAGGCTTTTTGCCTGTGTAATGGGATGGGATAGTACACCCCACAAGGAATTGCTTCTGAGGCCAAATGAGCCACCAGTGCATCTCTTTTCCCATGGGTGATTTTTAAGGTGTATTGGTGAAATACATGGCAATCACAGCTGTCGCAAATCCCTTGGCAACCATTGACTGTTTTTGGTAATTCAATATCCGGATGTCCCTCAAAAGCAGCATTGTAAGCCTTTGCGGCAGCCCTTCTCTTGGAATTATAAGTGTCTAGTCTAGGTAATTTAGCATTTAAAACTGCAGCTTGTAAAGCGTCTAATCTAGAGTTCACCCCAACTACGTCGTGGTGGTATCTTTCGTACATCCCGTGGTTTACAATACCTCTTAAGGTATGGGCTAGGGCGTCGTCATTGGTGAACAATGCACCCCCATCTCCATAACAGCCTAAATTTTTAGACGGAAAGAAAGAGGTTGCCCCCACGTGCCCTATCGTACCAGCCATTTTCTTTGTGCCGTTTACGGAAGTAAAAGTGGCTCCAATGGCTTGTGCATTGTCTTCTATCACTTTTAAATTGTGCTTGGCAGCTATTTCCATAATGGCGTCCATAGGAGCCGTTTGCCCAAAAAGATGTACCGGAACAATGGCTTTGGTCTTGGGTGTTATGGCTCTAGTTACTGCAGCTGGGTCTATCATAAAAGTGTCTGGTAGCACGTCTACCAAAACGGGTGTTAGCCCTAATAAGGCAATGACCTCTACAGTAGCTGCAAAGGTGAAATCTGCCGTTATAACCTCATCTCCGGGCTGTAAGCCTAGGCCCATCATAGCGATTTGCAATGCATCTGTTCCATTCGCACAAGGAATAACGTGTTTAACACCCAGATAAGCTTCTAACGCTTTCTGAAATTCTTGCACTTCTGGACCATTAATAAATGCAGCACTCTCTAGTACAGATGTAAATCTTTCGTTTACCTCTGATTGTATGTCACGGTATTGACCCTGAAGGTCTACCATTTGTATTTTTTTCATAAATGCTTTATAAAGACACAACGAAAATACAAAAAATACCCCCCTACACCATTCATTGCGCCAAAGAAACGTATTTTTGTCTCTAAATAACTAAGCCTTGTATTTATTGTACAATTTATTGGTCACGCTAGGTCAAGGGATTCTCCCTATTGCCGCGCTATTTTCACCTAAAATAAGGCGCTTTGTAACAGGCCGTAAAGCGGTGTTTAAGACCCTTTCCTCCCAATTAGATCCCTCTAAAAAAACCCTTTGGATGCATGCAGCATCTCTGGGAGAATACGAACAAGGGGTCCCAGTGTTAGAAGCCGTTCGCAGTCGCTATCCTGAACACCAAATTGTATTGTCTTTTTTTTCGCCATCCGGATATGACGTGAGAAAAAACACTCCATTGGCAGACAGCGTCGTTTATTTGCCTATTGACAGCCTTCGCAACGCCATGCAGTTTATTAAAGTTTTAAAACCTTCTTTGGCCATTTTTGTGAAATACGAGGTATGGCCCAATTATATGACTGCACTTCAACAAGCAGAAATTCCAAGTATCC
Organism: uncultured Flavobacteriaceae bacterium; assembly: GCA_937136755.1. Classification (GTDB taxonomy): domain Bacteria; phylum Bacteroidota; class Bacteroidia; order Flavobacteriales; family Flavobacteriaceae; genus MAG-120531. The sequence continues at coordinate 65,365 of CAKZOR010000083.1, forward strand.
TTATTGCTGCGATTTTTAGACCCAATCATATTTATTTTAAATGGTATGGTCGTTTCATGAGAAAAAGCCTACATAAATTCTCTCATATTTTTGTTCAAGACAGCAGTTCCCTAGCCCTTGTAAAAGACAGTGGGTATGCGCAGGTAAGTGTCGCTGGAGATACGCGTTTTGACAGAGTGTCTAGACTTTCTAAACACACAGAAGCCCTCCCGAAGGAAATCCAAGGAATCCTCACTGCTTTTTCCGCTGAGAAACCGCTATTTGTTGGAGGCAGTGTTTGGCCTGAAGACATGAGCATTTTGGGCATGGCATTTGAAAAAACTACACACAATATTAAATTTGTTTTAGCGCCTCATAAAGTAGACAAAGCGTCTTTGGAAACACTTCTCCAAGCGCTCCCCATTCAATTACAAAAACAAAGTGTTTGGCTTTCTAAGACCAATCCTCAAGAGGCTTCCAAAGCTTCTTTACTTATTGTAGACCGTATTGGTATTTTAAATCAGATCTACCCCTTAGCGCAAATGGCCTATGTTGGGGGCGGTTTTAAAACAGGCTTACACAATACATTAGAAGCAGCAGTTTACGGCATTCCACTTGCTATTGGACCGAATTTTAATAAGTTTAAAGAGGCTAAAGACCTCGTAGCACTTGGCGGTATTCAAGTCATAAACACTACTGAAAATGCTACTCAATTTTTAGAATTGGTTGTAGAGAAGCCATATATTGAGCAGATAAAAGGGATTCAAACCTCCTATATTTCTGCACAATTGGGCGCTACATCTAAAATAATGTCTCAAATAGCAAAATATTTTTAATAGATTTACGGGCAACCAACACCACTATTAAAATGCATGCTAAAATTTTAAAATTTTCTATTATTGCTGCTTTAGCAGGATTCCTTTTTGGATTTGACACTGTTGTGATCTCTGGAGCAGACAAAAAACTTCAAGCCCTATGGGAGTCTTCTGACAGTTTTCACGGCTGGGTAGTCATGGGAATGGCCCTTTGGGGAACTGTCTTAGGCGCGCTTTTTGGCGGATTCCCTACCGATAGATTGGGCAGAAAAAAGACTTTGTTTTGGATTGGTATTTTATACTCGATCTCTGCTATAGGTTCAGCTTTGTCCAACGACCCTATCACTTTTGCATTTTTCAGGTTCTTAGGAGGTGTAGGTGTAGGGGTTTCTACCATTGCAGCACCCGCTTATATTTCTGAAATAGCCCCTGCGAAAGACAGGGGAAGACTCGTAGGTTTTTACCAGTTTATGCTGGTGTTTGGTATTTTGGTGGCTTTTCTCTCTAACTACCTATTGAGTGGCATAGGAGAAAACGATTGGCGATGGATGGTGGGAGTTGAGGCTTTTCCTGCTATTTTATACACCCTATTTATCTTGGTAGTTCCCAAGAGCCCTCGCTGGCTCGTTTTAAAAAACAGGAACGAAGAAGCGGCCACTGCTTTAAAAGATATTGGCTCAGATATGGTCATTGACGCATTTGTACTTTCAGTTAAAGGAAATAATGAAGCGGAGCATAGCAAAGAAAATATTTGGATGAAAAAATACCGCTTTCCTTTAATGTTGGCTTTTCTGATCGCTTTCTTCAACCAGTTTTCAGGAATTAATGCCTTTTTATATTATGCCCCCAGGATATTTGAAGAGGCGGGACTTGGAGAAAGTACAGCCCTTTTAAGCTCTATTGGGATAGGGGCCACCAACCTACTTTTTACTTTTATAGGAATCTTTTTAATAGACAAACTAGGCAGAAGACAACTCATGTATATAGGATCTGTAGGCTATATTATTTCCTTAGCCCTTGTTGCGGCAGCCTTTCAATTTGAATGGACTGGAATGGCAGTCCCTGGATTTTTATTCCTATTTATTGCCTCCCACGCTATAGGCCAAGGGGCTATTATTTGGGTGTTTATTTCTGAAGTATTCCCGAATCACCTCAGGGGCGCAGGCCAATCTTTTGGCACGAGTACCCACTGGGTTTTGGCGGCGATCATTCCTTCAATGGTGCCCTGGTTGTTTGGCACCATAGGGGCGGCTCCTGTATTTGCCTTTTTTGCCTTTATGATGGTGTTACAACTGGTTTTTGTACACTTTATGATGCCAGAAACTAAAGGTGTTTCCCTGGAAGAATTAAGCGCCCAACTGAGTAAAGAAAAAAGCCGCTAGAAGAGCGCCAAATATTGGACCTAAAACAGGCACCCAGGCGTAGGACCAATCACTTGTAGCTTTGTTTTTAATAGGAAGCAAAGCGTGCACTATTCTCGGGCCTAAATCCCTTGCAGGATTAATGGCATAACCCGTTGTTCCTCCTAAAGAAAGGCCTATGGACCACACTAAAAAGGCTACAGGAATAGCACCCAGAGATCCCATGCCCACAAGCTGAGATGTATCTGTTATACGCACCTCTGTGAAATTTAAAATAGTGAATACCAACACGAAAGTTCCTATGGCTTCACTGACAAAATTAAAGGGATAGTTTCGTATGGCAGGGCTAGTACAGAACACTGCTTTTTTAAGAGATTTGTCTTCAGTAACATCAAAATGATTTTTATAAAAAATCCAAACTATTGTAGCGCCTAACATAGCTCCTAGGAACTGTGCTAAAATATAAAGGGGAGCGTCTGCCCATGGAAAAGAATCGCTTACTGCCAATCCTATCGTTACTGCTGGGTTTAAATGTGCCCCACTAAACGGTGCTGCGATCACTACTCCTATATATACGGCTAGCGCCCATCCGGTGGTTATAACGATCCAACCACTACTGTGTCCCTGAGTGTCTTTTAACACTACATTGGCTACCACACCACCACCCAAAAGAATCAGTGCGGCAGTTCCTATTAATTCTGCAATAAATGGCGTCATGTGCTTATTTTTAATTTATACTGGTCCAGTAGGTCAATGCTTTTATCGCTTTTTCCCAACCCTTAATATGCGTATTAATGGGGGGTCTGTCTGTTGAAGGTGAAAAAGTTTTATCTGTAGTCCAAATAGATTCAATTTCTTTAAAATCAGTCCAATAACCTACGGCTAATCCAGCTAAAAAAGCAGCACCCATCGCAGTAGTTTCAACAATTTGGGGCCGGACTGTTTTGGTGTTTAATACATCTGATTGGAATTGCATGAGCAAATTATTAACTGTTGCACCTCCGTCTACCCTGAGCTCTTTTATGGATAAATTGGCATCGGCCTCCATGGCCTTAAGCATGTCCATAGTCTGAAAAGCAATAGACTCTAAAGAAGCTCTTGCTATATGGGCATTGGTACTCCCTCTCGTTAAACCAAAGAGCGTTCCCTTGGCATGTTGGTCCCAATAGGGCGCCCCCAAACCTGCAAAAGCAGGAATAAAATACACCCCATCTGTATGATCTACAGTTGCTGCCAAGGCCTCTACTTCGCTAGATTGATCAATGATTTTTAGTCCATCTCTGAGCCACTGCACTACAGCACCAGCAATAAAAACACTGCCCTCAAGCGCATAGGTGGTTCTCCCTTTGATTTTCCAAGCGACAGTGGTGAGTAAATTATGTTGGGAAACCAAGGGTTTTTCCCCAATATTCATGAGCATAAAACAACCTGTCCCGTAGGTATTTTTAACCATTCCTGGCTGGACACACATCTGCCCAAATAAAGCCGCTTGCTGGTCTCCTGCAATTCCAGCGATAGGAATTTTGTGGTCACTGCCTCTAAGGGAAGTATCGCCATATATTTCGCTAGACTCCTTAACTTCTGGTAGCATTTGAATTGGAATGTCAAAAAGAGTCAATAAATCTGTATCCCAAGTCATGGTATTGATGTTGAATAATAAGGTTCTAGAAGCATTGGTCACATCTGTGATATGCTGGGCGCCTTGGGTCAAATTCCAAACCAACCAAGTGTCTATGGTACCCATGAGAAGGCCTCCTTTTACGGCTTTCTCTCTGGCACCAGGAACATGATCTAAAATCCATTTCACCTTAGTTCCAGAAAAATAGGCGTCTATCACTAGACCTGTTTTTTGTCTGATCTCTGCAGACCTACCGTCATTTTTTAATTGGTCACAATAATCTGCCGTACGTTTATCCTGCCACACTATGGCATTATAAATAGGAGTGCCTGTTTGTTTGTCCCAAACCACTACTGTTTCTCTTTGGTTGGTAATGCCTATGGCAGCAATGTCTTTTCCCGTGAGTCCTTTTTGGGCAAGAGCACTTTCAATCACGGCGGTTTGGCTGCTTAATATTTCATTTGGATCGTGCTCTACCCATCCTGGCTGAGGAAAAATTTGGGTAAACTCTTCCTGTGCCATAGATACAATAGCGCCTTTTTTATCAAAAACAATAGCCCTTGAAGAGGTTGTTCCTTGATCTAACGATAATATATACTGTTCCATTCGGCGGTTATTTTAATACGTACTGTTGCGCCAACAATTTAAACGAAGCTACTTGGGCGGCTTCCCATTCTTTGTCTTTATGCAATTCTCTTCCTATAATCTGGGCCACTTCTTCTGCCATTTCTATGGCAGCACGAGCGTCTAAAAAAAGCACCCTCACCCTACGAGCCAAAACATCTTCCAATGTTCTAGCCATTTCGTTTCTAACGGCAAATACCACTTCTGCTTTTGTGTAAGGCAAACGGGGGTGCAGCAGATCAGATAAGCTAGGATCCGCTTGAATTAAAGCAGCTATTTTACTTTGGTCTGATCCATAAATATACAAATGATCTTGGACATTTGACTGTTCTTGGGCCCCGTGAATCTTTAGGTGGACTGTTTGGCAAGTTTGTGGCTGTAACTTATTGAGACGGATTAGTCTGTCTACAGTATCTTGTGCCATTTTCCTATAAGTGGTCCATTTACCCCCTGTAATGGTGACTAATTCAGAAGGAGATACTATTATTTTATGGCTTCTAGATATTTCTTTGGTCTTCTCATTGCCATCTTTTGGCGCAGCTAATGGCCTTAAGCCCGCAAAGATACTTCGCACGTCTGAGCGTTGTACCTTTTTGTTTAAATACCGGTTGGCAGTTTGGAGGATAAAATTTATTTCCTCCTCCAAAGGCTTGGGCTCTAAACTGTGGCTGTCTATTAGGGTATCCGTGGTCCCCATAACAACCTTGTTGTGCCAGGGCACTAAGAAAAGCACGCGACCGTCGTCTGTTTTAGGAATCATAATGGCGTCATTTCCAGGTAAAAATTCTCGGTCAAAAACCAAATGAATTCCCTGGCTAGGACGAATGGTATTTGGTGCTTGAGCTTGATCCATTTTAAGGACTTCATCTGTAAAAACACCTGTGGCATTCACCACCACTTTAGCCTTTAAATCATATAGTTTTTGGGTCTCTTGATCTATTGCAACCAAACCATTGACCAAACCTTTAGAAGACTTTTTAAGACTTTGGACCTTAAAATGATTCAAAAGTGTGGCACCATTTTCAATACAAGTTTGGGCTAAATTAACAGCCAATCTAGCGTCGTCGAATTGCCCGTCATGATACACTACACCTCCCTTTAAATTTTCCTTATTCAGGGTAGAGAGTCTATGAAGGGTCTCTTTCACCCTTATAAATTTAGACGTACCAAAGCTCAATTTTCCCGAAAGCAAATCGTAAACCTTCATACCAAAACCATAAAAGAAATTATCCCAATTTCTGTAGTTTGGGATAATAAAGCTTTGGTTTTGCACTAAGTGCGATGCGTTTTTAAGCATTAATCCACGCTCGTACAATGCCTCTCTAACCAGATCAATATTTCCCTGTGCCAAATAACGCACACCGCCATGTACTAATTTAGTGCTCCTGCTAGAAGTCCCTTTGGCATAATCTACTTGCTCCAACAATAAGGTTTTATAACCTCTTGAAGCGGCATCCAAAGCAACGCCCAAACCAGTAGCACCACCACCAATAACGATCATATCCCACAGCTCCTGACTTTCAAGGGATTGTATTTGATTTTCTCTAGTAAACATTGGGCAATACATTTTTTCTTTTGTCCAAATGTAACAAATAAAAAGCAAAACGAAACAAAACGAAAGTTAATTATCTCAAAATTGAAGCTGTTGGCGCTTTTAAACACCATTTATTTATTTCGTTTTATTTCATTTCTTATATTTACCTCATATTATGGAAAGACATAGCGCTATTTTAAAAAAATTATCTACCGAAAAGCACGTAGAGGTATTAGATCTCTGTGAGTCTCTGGGAGTCTCAGCAGTCACCATTAGAAAAGACCTTAAATTATTAGAGCAAAAAGGCCTCCTTTTTAGAA
>CAKZOR010000084.1 GCA_937136755.1 uncultured Flavobacteriaceae bacterium
AAAGACATCCATAAGTCATTATGCAACATAGATATAAATTGTAATTAAAGGCTTTTATTTCGTTTAGTATTGCTGAGACATCTTCAAACGGTTTGTTGAGGTTAGCTTTAGATTTTTTTGCTTTAACTTTTGCTATAGGATTTGAATCCATTCCAAGGTTTACTGATTGACTAATAAGGGCGCTCAAATGACGCCTAACTGAATTATAACTTGCCTTAGAAGGTTGGTTTGTGAGAAAACCTCTAATGCTATCTTCAGTAATTCTGCTGCAGGAAAGTGTCTTTTCAAATTCAGAGCTTAAATAAAGTAATGTTTGCTTATACTTATTAGAATAATCTCCCTCAAGTTTAGATTTAACTGCTTTCTTAAAGTACTCTAAATCTGATAGCGAGCCTGATAAAACCTCATCTCCCCTATATTCCTTTAAAACACCGCCTTTTTGTATATATGTATAAACCTCGTTGGCTAATATTTTAGCATGTACATCTCGGTCTTTTACAGGAAAGCTGTTTGGATTTAAATTGGAATTAATTCTTTTTCCATTAAACAACCTATATCTTTTGTTGTTCAAGTAAAATGAAACGAATACTTTTTTTGACTTAGTAACTCCTACTGTTGGGTAATTAATTGTTTCCATTTGGCAGTGCTCTGACAGTTAAACTTTGTTTGACTGTATAATGAGCTGAAACACAATTATTTGGTGAAGATGACCACCTGATTATGAGTCAGGTGCTCTAACCAACTGAGCTATAGGACCCGCATTACTGCGAACCTTTCAGTGAAAGGAGGGTGCAATATTACTACTTATTTTAAAGCAGCACAAGAAAACGCTTAAATTAGTTACTCAAAAGTCGCTAGCCTAATAAAGCTTAAAACGGCCACAAATCGTAGCTGCTTATAACTGCTCACAAAGTTCTATTAAAACGCCTGTGGTGTCTTTGGGGTGCACAAAGGCTATGCGTTTTTGGTCTGCGCCTAGAATGGGGGTCTCATGAATGAGTCTAAATCCTTGGGCTTTGAGTTGGGCTAAAGAGGCCACAATGTCTTTTACCAAGAAAGCCGTATGGTGCATGCCTTCTCCATTGGTGTGGAGAAATTTGGCAATGGGACTTTCTGGAGCGGTGGGGAATAAGAGCTCTATTTTACTTTCGCCTACTTTAAAAAAGGAGGTGATGACCTGTTGGGAAGCCACTGTTTCTCGCTTGTATGGCGCCACGCCCAACAATTGGGTATAGGTTTTCTCTGCGGCATCTAAGTCTTTGACCGCAATACCAATGTGGTCTATTTTCTCTGCGCCAGGGACTAAGGAGCTCATTTATTTTTATTTAGGTTAAAAACAGGTTTTTGAATAAAAAACGCTGGTTTTGCGCTTATCCCACTAAAGTACACAATATTGTGCGTATTTTTGTGGCATGGAAGAAACACAACGTCAGAAAAAAATAGCAGGAGTCATTCAGAAAGATATGGCAGACGTATTGCAACGCGCCGCAACAGATGGTGGCCTAAAGGGATTGTTAATTTCTGTAAGTAAGGTGAGCGTCACTACAGACCTTTCCATTGCAAAAGTGTATTTGAGTATTTTTCCAGAAGACCGCGCCAAAGAAATGTTAGAGGGCATACAGTCCAACCAGCCCTTAATTAAACACGAACTGGCCAAGCGAACCAGAAACCAACTGAGAAGAATGCCACAGTTGTTGTTTTTTATAGACGACACCTTAGCCTATTTAGACGGCATTGACCGTTCTTTAAAAGGAGAAAACAATCCTATTAAAGACCCAGATTTACTAGAAAAAAGAAAAAAGGCATAGGGTGTATGTCCCTTTTTACATAGCCAAAAGATACCTTCTCGCCAAAAGTTCACAGAACGCGGTGAACCTCATTAATTACATGACCTTCTTTGTGGTAGTCATAGGTGCTGCTGCATTATTTATTGTGCTCTCTGGCTTTTCGGGGCTTAAAGAATTCAGCCTGTCGTTCAGCAATAGTTTTGATCCAGCCCTCAAAGTGCTTCCTAAAAGTGGGAAGTATTTTGAACTGACCTCTGCGCAAGAAAATGCCATAGAATCACTTAAAGGAGTGGCTTTTTACGCCAAAGAAATAGAAGAAAAAGTGTACCTAAGCCACAGAGAAAAAAGCCAAATTGCCTATCTCAAGGGGGTAGACCAAAACTACCGAAAAGTGATCGCAGTAGACAGTGTTATTTATGCTGGAAACTGGAACCTAACAGGAGAAAGTGTTGTGGGAATAGGCTTAGCCAATACATTAAGCCTGAGCATTCAAGACTATTACAGCCCATTAAAAATTCTAATCCCCAGGCCCTTAAAAAAGAAAAGTGGCGGAATGGGGTTTGGAAGCAAGCCCTACACAGAAGCCAACACAACCATTAGCGGAGTGTATGCAATAGAGGCAGAAATTGACGAAAAATACCTCTTCACTAGTTTAGATTTTGCCCAGCAGCTCTTAGAAAAAAACCCGCGCGAAATAAGCGCCCTAAACTTAAAGCTCACCGCAGGAGCCAACGAAGATTTAATTGCCCTTCAGTTGTCCCAAATACTTTTAGAAAAGGTAGTGGTTAAAAACAGGGCACAACTCAATAGCGGCTTATACAAAATGCTCAACACAGAAAATATAGCCACCTACCTCATCTTTACCCTGGTACTCATCGTAGCCTTATTTAACTTAGTAGGTGCCTTAATTATGATGATATTAGACAAAAAAGGCAATAGCAAAACCTTGTTCCATATGGGATTGAGCATTCGAGAAATCAGGCGAATTTATTTCCTGCAAGGCGTAGTGGTCTCTTTGTTGGGTGGGCTCATAGGAATTGGAGTAGCCAGCCTTTTAATTGGCTCACAAATGGTATTTGGATGGTTGAGAATATCGGCCAGTTTGGCCTACCCAGTTTCTTTTGAGTGGTTCAATGTAGGTGTAGTCCTAGGCACCATAAGTGTTTTAGGGGTACTGGCCTCTTGGGTGGCAAGCCTCAGGGTGAATGAAAAACTCATTAAAACGGCTTAAGGCCTCTGGCCGATGCTTTTTTTAAACAAACTCGTGGTGAGAAAATACCTCTAGCACCTCATCAAAAGCGTCAAAAACATCTTTAGACTCGTCTGAAGTAACCATCTTCATTCGGTATTCCTTAAAGTTTGGAATGCCCTTGAAATAGTTGGTATAATGTCTTCTGGTTTCAAAAACACCTAGCTTTTCTCCCTTCCAGTCAATAGACATCTGAAGGTGTCTTCTAGCGGCTTCTACGCGCTCTTCTAAAGTCGGTGGCGCCTTGTGTGTGCCCGTCTTAAAAAAGTGTTTTACCTCGTTAAAAAACCAAGGATAACCAATACTAGCCCTGCCAATCATTGCGCCGTCTAAACCGTATTCGTCACGCATTTTAACAGCCATTTCTGGGGTGTCTACGTCTCCGTTTCCAAAGACTGGAATATGCATTCTAGGGTTGTTCTTAACTTCTGCAATAGGCCCCCAATCTGCTTGGCCTTTATACATTTGAACTCGGGTTCTTCCGTGTATAGAAATGGCTGCAATCCCAACGTCTTGTAGGCGCTCTGCCACCTCTACAATTTTAATGCTGTCTGAGTCCCACCCCAATCTAGTTTTTACCGTCACCGGAAGATGGGTGTGTTTCACCATCGCCTCTGTGAGCTTGACCATTAAGGGAATGTCTCTTAATATTCCAGCGCCTGCGTTTTTACAGACCACCTTCTTCACAGGACAACCAAAATTAATATCTATAATATCTGGTTTTGAGGCTTCTACAATTTCTATGGCCTGAAGCATGGAATCCATTTCTGCGCCAAATATTTGAATGCCCACAGGGCGTTCTTTTTCATAAATATCCAGCTTCATAGTGCTTTTAGCGGCGTCTCTAATGAGCCCTTCTGAAGAAATGAATTCAGTATATACCACGTCTGCCCCCTGCTCTTTACACAAAGCGCGAAAAGGCGGGTCGCTCACATCTTCCATAGGAGCGAGTAACAGTGGGAAGTCTGGAAGTTCAATGTCTCCAATGCGTGGCATAGTGCACAGATTAAAATTATGGAACAAAGATACGCAAGTGACGCTGTAAGGCAATGGTTTGGACGTATTTTTAGCCTATATTTGCAGCTTTATAGGCCCTATACGCATGAAAAATATTCGAAACTTCTGTATTATCGCTCACATTGACCACGGTAAAAGTACCTTGGCAGACCGTTTGTTAGATTTTACAGGAACGGTGACAGAAAGAGAAAAACAAAACCAACTGCTAGACAGCATGGATCTCGAAAGAGAGCGAGGAATTACCATTAAGAGTCACGCCATTCAAATGGAGTACACTAGAAATGGAGAAACCTATATCTTAAATTTAATAGATACTCCTGGCCACGTTGATTTTTCCTATGAGGTTTCTAGATCTATTGCTGCCTGTGAAGGTGCGCTTTTAATTGTAGACGCAGCACAGAGCATACAAGCACAAACCATCTCTAACCTTTACCTGGCCCTAGAAAACGATCTGGAAATTATTCCGGTATTGAACAAGGTAGATTTACCTTCTGCCAATCCTGAAGAGGTTACAGACGACATTGTGGATTTATTGGGTTGTAAGGCGGAGGAAGTCATTCCGGCATCGGCCAAAACGGGATTGGGTATAGAGGCCATCTTAGACGCCATTATTGACCGTGTTCCAGCCCCTGTTGGTATTATAGATGAACCGTTGCAGGCCTTAATATTTGACTCTGTTTATAACCCATTTAGAGGGGTAGAAACGTATTTCAGGGTGATCAATGGTGAAATTAAAAAAGGACAAAAAATAAAATTCGTCGCCACGGGCAAGCATTATTTTGCAGATGAGGTAGGTACTTTAAAACTCACACAACAAGTAAAACAGTCGGTTAAGGCTGGGGATGTAGGTTATTTAATCACAGGAATAAAAGAGGCCAAAGAAGTAAAGGTGGGAGACACCATCACAGACGCGGCTAACCCTACTCAAAAACCTATTGGAGGGTTTGAAGACGTAAAGCCTATGGTATTTGCTGGAATTTATCCTGTAGATACGGAAGATTACGAAGAACTTAGGTCCTCTATGGAGAAACTACAACTCAACGACGCTTCGCTGGTTTTTGTTCCGGAAAGTTCTGCGGCCTTAGGCTTTGGGTTTAGGTGTGGTTTTTTAGGAATGCTCCACATGGAAATTATTCAAGAACGCTTGGAGCGTGAATTTGAAATGACTGTAATTACTACGGTTCCAAACGTAAGTTACCACGCATTTACTAGAAAAGATACTGAAACACCTATCATTGTAAACAACCCTTCTGACCTTCCTGACCCCTCTACTTTAGACCGTGTAGAGGAACCTTATATAAAGGCAACGATCATTACAAAGTCTGATTATGTTGGGAATGTAATGTCGCTTTGTATTGACAAGAGAGGGATTATCACCAACCAAACGTACCTCACCACAGATAGGGTGGAATTGACTTTTGACATGCCTTTGGCGGAAATTGTCTTTGATTTTTACGACCGTTTAAAAACAGTGTCTAAGGGATATGCCTCTTTTGACTACGCCCCAATAGGGATGAAAGTTTCCAAGTTAGTTCGTGTAGATATTTTATTGAACGCTCAGCCGGTAGACGCGCTTTCTGCGCTTATTCACGCAGACACCGCACCAATTATTGGAAAGAAAATGTGTGAAAAACTCAGGGCACTCATACCGCGTCAACAGTTCGACATTCCTATCCAAGCAGCCATTGGTGCTAAAATTATCTCCAGAGAAACCATTAAGGCACTCAGGAAAGATGTTACCGCTAAATGTTATGGAGGAGATATCTCTCGAAAGAGAAAGCTCCTTGAAAAGCAAAAGAAAGGGAAGAAACGTATGCGTCAAGTGGGGAATGTAGAAATTCCACAAGAAGCATTTATGGCGGTGCTTAAATTAAACGACTAAGCTAAGGGTTTTCCTAAATACACCAAGCGCATGCCTTCTTTAGATTCATTGGATTGTGTCTCATAAGAAGGGATAATTTTTAAATCTCCCTCTTTGTCTTTTAAAAACAACGGAATGCTGTTAGGGGCTTTTGCCGCTTGCTGCATGACATTCTCGTAGTGAGATTGGTCTTTAAAAGTGAGTTCTAACACCTGTGGAAACAAACGAGCAGTTTCTTCTAAGGCTATATAATCATGGGTGCTAGAGAATAAATGCTGCTTGTTTTGTAGGGCTTTATTTCCCTTTTCATTAGCGTGAATGAGTCTAAATGCCCCGTTCTCACCAAATTGTTCAGCGAACCTGTTTAAGGCAAAATCATTGATCTCTGCGTTTCCTGTAAGGGCCATTAAATAGCCTACGTCATTGAGCTCTAAATTGTCTGCTAGATTGTCCGAATATATATTGGCTGTAAGGGCGTCTATGCCTTTTTCTTTGGCAGCACTAATATTGTTCTCGTTGCTATCTATAAGCACCACATGGCGGTCATTGTCCTGAAGGTATTTAGCTATTAATCTTGATGCTGGTGCTGCGCCAACCATTAAAATTCCCTCTGATTTCTTTAAAAACACGTCCAGCCATTTGGCTACAATTCTAGCGGTAGTGGCATTTAACAAAACTGTTCCCAGCACGATCATAAAGACCAAAGGGGTAATATACTCTGCGCCAACTTCTCCTCTGGCAACTAATTTAGATCCAAACAAAGAGGCAATACCGGCTGCGACAATACCTCTGGGGCCCACCCAACCAATAAACAATTTCTCTTTAAATTGTAAACCAGATCCCGAACTGCTCAAAAAGACCCCTAAAGGGCGTACCACTAAAATAATTGCAGCAAACAACATAGCGGTGCGCCAATCGTAAAGTAGCATTAATTGGTCTATATTAATGTTTGCAGCCAATAGTATAAAGAGAATAGAGATGAGCAGTACGCTTAAAGACTCTTTGAAATACAAGAGCTCCTTGAGGTTGGGTAGGTTTATATTTCCCATAACCATTCCCATTACAACCACAGCCAAAAGACCCGATTCATGGGCAAATAAATCTGAAGTAACAAAGACCAATAACACCATAGAAAGCGAGGCAACGTTCAGTAAGTAATGTGGTATAAAGCGTTTTTTAATGACAAATACTAAGGCGTGGGCAAAGGTAAATCCGAAACTAAATCCAAAAAGCAATATTTTTCCAAAGGCAATTAATGCCGTTTGAGTAAAAGCTTGTCCGCCTTCTACACTGATGAATTCATACACCAATACCGCTACCAAAGCACCTATAGGATCTATGAGTATACCCTCCCATTTTAAAATAGCAGAAACTTCCTTTTTAAGGGGAATGTTTCTCAATATGGGAGTGATCACTGTGGGTCCAGTGACTATAATCAAAGCAGAAAACAAAAATGCCATAGGCCAACTCAGGCCAAAGATTAAATGAGATGCAATTCCAGCGCCAAAAAATGTCACTGTAGAACCCAAGGTAATGAGTTTAGAAATGACCGGTCCTGTCGTGGCAATTTCGGATCTTTTTAGGGTAAGACCCCCTTCAAAAAGAATAATACTAATGGCTAGGGAAACAAAATAATACAAGCCGTCTCCAGGAAACAAGCCTTTGGTGCCGTTCCATATAGGCTCTATAAGTTTGGCGCCGTCTGCCGTATAAAAGGTAGCGATAGGTCCTACCAATAAACCTATTAAAATAAGGGGTAATATGGCGGGTAATTTTAATCGCCATGCCATCCACTGGGCCACAATACCTAAAATAATTATACCGGCAAGTTCAATCATAGGGAAAAGTCTTTATTCGTAAAAGCTTTTAATAACAATACGGATACCACCATAGGGCAGTGTCCGCCACCAAAATTTGAATTTAAGCTTTTTTTGGCTTTTTAAAGGCTTGGTTTTGATTAAATTTATCTCTCAAAGATAGAAAAATAGCAACGATGGTTTTACATCCAATAGAAGCAGGTAATTTTAAATTAGACGGTGGCGGTATGTTTGGCGTAGTGCCTAAAACCATTTGGCAACGCACCAATCCAGCAGACGCTAATAACCTCATCGATATTGCTGCCCGCTGCTTACTCATAGAAGAGGGCAACAAGCTCACGCTTATAGATACTGGAATGGGCCACAAACAGTCCGATAAGTTCTTTGGATATTACAGTCCTTGGGGGCCTTATAATTTAAAGGATTCTATTGAAAAGGCAGGTTTTTCAATGGATGAGGTTACTGACGTCTTTTTATCCCACCTTCATTTTGATCATGTGGGGGGTGCGGTGCAGTGGAATAAAGACCATTCTGGCTATGAAATGGCTTTTAAAAACGCTCATTTTTGGACCAATAAAAATCATTGGAAATGGGCTACAGAACCCAACGCTAGGGAAAAAGCTTCTTTTTTAAAAGAAAATTTACAGCCCATAAAAGAAGCGGGGCAACTGCGGTTTTTAAAAGACAATACTCAGGTAATGGAGCGCTCTTCTGATTTTAATTTTGAGGTGTTTTATGCAGACGGTCACACGGAAAAGCAAATGCTTCCAATGATACAATACCAGGGAAAAACATTGGTCTTTATGGGAGATTTATTGCCTACAACAGGTCATATTCCCCTACCTTATGTTATGGGCTATGACACCAGGCCGCTATTGACTTTAGAAGAAAAGGCCTATTTCTTAGGTCTGGCAGCAAGCCAGGGCTATTATTTGTTTTTGGAGCACGACGCACATCACGAAGTCATTACCGTTAAACAGACCGAAAAAGGCGTTCGCTTGGATCGGGTATTCACTTTTTCAGAATTATTTAATTAGGCTTTAAACAGACCTCAAGACCCTACACTATAAATATATGAGCACACACACGAAATACATGTCCCTACCCACAAAACATCTAACCCTTCAGGCAAAATATACAGCCCTACACAGGTCAATATTTGGCGGTTTTTTTAAGCCTTTACTGCTGTTGTTTTTACTCGCCAGTTGTAAAGCTTTGCCACCCTCTTTTGTGGTGGAAACCCCTGTGCTTACTGGAAAAAAAACAGCCCTGAGCTTAGACGAGAAAAAACAATGGCCCCACAAGGATCCTTATACCGACAGTATTCCGGGAATGGGTTTGGAAAAAGCCTATGCCTATATTAAAGACAATGGCCTCGAGTCTAACAGCATTACTGTGGCTGTGTTAGATTCTGGGATTGACCTCTTACATGAAGACTTAAAAGACCAGCTTTGGACCAACGAAAAAGAAATCGCGGCCAATGAAATTGACGACGACAACAACGGCTACACAGATGACCTTCACGGCTATAATTTTCTAGGAGAGTCTTACCATGAACAAGTAGAGGTAACGCGAATTGTCGCATTAAAACTTGGGGACACCGCCCTTCAAGAGCGCGCACAAAAAGAATTGGAAAAAGCACTTCCCAAAGCACTTCAAGACAAGGACCAATACAGACAAATTTTAATGGCGGTAGAAACCGCCGATGCAGCCGTTAAGAAAGCGCTTGCTAAAGACCGTTACTACCTTGAAGATCTTGAAAATTTTAACACCAATAGCATTATGCTGCAGCAGAAAATAGGGGTGCTAAAGCAAATGTTTTCTTTTGCAGATAGTATTCCACAGGTGCTTAAAGAGCTCCGTGCGGGGGTGACTCATTTTAGTGAACTAGCAGACTACAACCTCAATAAAAACTTTGATGGAAGGGCTGTTGTAGGAGACAATCCATATGATATTTCAGACGTTCCCTACGGCAATGGAGATCCTAAAAATAGGCTTCCGGAGGAAAGTCATGGCACCCATGTGGCTGGAATTATTGGGGCACAAAGAGACAATGGATTGGGTATAAATGGCGCTGCTGCTCAAGTAAAAATCATGGCCTTAAGAGCCGTGCCCAATGGAGATGAATACGACAAAGACATTGCTTTAGGAATTCGTTATGCGGTAGACAATGGCGCAAAAATCATTAACGCAAGTTTTGGAAAATCCTATTCTCCAAATGTGGAATGGGTGTACGAAGCCATAAAATACGCGGCATCTAAAGACGTCTTAATCGTTCATGCAGCAGGAAATGAAGGCGAAGATCTAGACCATCCTAGCCACCCAAATTTTCCAAACGATCAGATTAACAACGGTCCAGAGATAGCCAATAATGTACTCACAGTAGGGGCTTTAACAAGTGAATTGGGGGAAAATTTAGTGGCGGATTTTTCAAATTATGGAAAAATTAATGTAGACGTCTTTGCGCCTGGAGGAGCCATTTATTCCACCATGCCAGGGGGGGAATACGACTTCCAAGATGGCACCTCCATGGCGGCCCCCGGCGCAGCCGGTGTTGCCGCCCTAGTTTGGTCTATCTATCCAAATCTGCGTGCGGCAGAGGTTAAAAAAATACTCATGCTCTCTGGAGTACGCTCAGATATTCCAGTAATTTTGCCTTCAGATCCAGACAAAAAGGTTCCCTTTAGCAGTCTTTCTGTCTCAGGAAGGATGATAAATGCCTACAATGCTTTAATTTTAGCCAAACAAATACAAGACAATAAATTAAATTTAAACAAATATGATTTTATTCGCTAAACGTGTAGTGGCATTATTCGCCTTAGCACTTTCTGTTGCCGCAACAGCTCAAAACACCGCTTACTGGCAACAAGAAGCCAATTATACCATGGATGTTACCATGGACGTAAATACATTTCAATACCAGGGAACCCAACAAATTTCTTATACCAACAACTCTCCAGACGCATTGAATCAAGTGTTTTATCACCTTTATTTCAATGCCTTTCAACCCGGATCAGAAATGGATGCGAGATTGAGTAATATTGCAGATCCAGACGGAAGAATGATGGAGGACAAAAAAAGCAGGATTAGCCCGCTAAGTCCAGATGAAATTGGGTTTTTAGATGTAAAAAACTTACTCCAAAACGGAAAACCCGTAAACTTTACAATAGACGGAACGGTATTACAAGCCATTCTTGCAGAACCTATAGCGCCAGGAGAAACGGTAGTTTTTAGCTTAGAATTTAATGGGCAGGTACCCCTACAAATTAGACGTTCTGGAAGAAACAGTTCAGAAGGGGTGGCTTTATCTATGTCTCAGTGGTATCCTAAAATGGCAGAATACGACTTTGAAGGCTGGCACGCAGACCCTTATATTGCTAGAGAATTTCACGGCGTTTGGGGAGACTATGACGTAACCATTACCTTAGATAAAAACTATACCATTGGCGGAACAGGCTATTTACAAAACCCTCAGGAAATTGGACACGGATATGAGGCTCCTGGAACAAAGGTTAAAAAGCAAAAAGGAAACACCTTAAGCTGGCATTTTAAAGCCCCTATGGTGCATGACTTTATGTGGGCAGCAGACCCAGAGTACACCCATGACGTCCTTGAAATGGAAAATGGACCAAGCCTTCATTTCTTGTATAAAAACAAGCCTGAATTGGTAGAAAACTGGAAGGCCTTACAGCCAATAACAGCAAAAGCCATGGCGTTTTTTAGCAAAAATGTTGGTCCTTATCCATATGAGCAATACAGTGTAATCCAAGGAGGAGATGG
This sequence comes from uncultured Flavobacteriaceae bacterium, assembly GCA_937136755.1. Taxonomy (GTDB): domain Bacteria; phylum Bacteroidota; class Bacteroidia; order Flavobacteriales; family Flavobacteriaceae; genus MAG-120531. The sequence continues at coordinate 11,512 of CAKZOR010000084.1, forward strand.
CGGAATGGAATACGCCATGAGCACTCTAATCACAGGAGAGCGTAAATTAAACTCTTTAATAGGAGTAATGGCACATGAAATGGCCCACTCATGGTTCCAACATATTTTAGCGACCAACGAAGCCAAACACTCATGGATGGATGAAGGATTCACCTCTTTTATCTCGAGTTTATTCATGCAAGAAATCAGTGAAAACCCTGCTGAAAATCCATTTGCAGGAAGTTATAGAGGCTACCAGTATCTAATAAAGTCTGGAAAAGAGCAGCCTCAAACCACCCATTCAGACCGATACGAATTTAACAGCGCTTATAGCATTGCCGCTTATTCTAAAGGGTCTATTTTCTTGTCTCAATTGGGTTATATCATTGGCCAAGACAAACTGATGGAAACCCTTAAAAAATACTACACAGACTTTAAATTCAAGCACCCAACGCCAAACGACTTTAAAAGAACTGCAGAAAAAGTGTCAGGGCTTCAGTTAGACTGGTATTTAATGGATTGGACACAAACCACCAATACTATAGATTACGCCATTCAAGAGGTGGTTGCGGCAGACCTTGAAAACACCACAGTGGTTTTAAAGAGAAAAGGTTTAATGCCTATGCCTCTAGATATTTTGGTGATGTACCAGGATGGGAGTCAAGAAACATTTTATGTGCCCCTTAGGATGATGCGAGGCGGGAAAGAGAATCCTTATCCAAGCATTGAAAGAACGGTATTGCCTAACTGGGCTTGGGCTTATCCAAGCTATGAGTTTACTATTTCTAGGCCTTATCAAAGCATTAAAGCGATTCAAATAGATCCCTCTGGCCTTATGGCCGATGCTGATTTAGACAACAATTCACTCCAATCTGCAGAAGAATAGTTGGCATATTAAAACAACCTATTAAGCCCTAAAAGCAAATAAACGTGTCAGATCAAGATACCGCAGGTTTAAACAAAAATCAACCGACAGAAACGCCCCAAAAATATCTTTCGGGGCGTTTTTCTCTAGGACAAAAAGAACGCTTAAAAAGCGCCAAATCTATTGAACACTTATTTTCTGAAGGGAAAGCTATTAGTGCATACCCTTTAAGATTGGTTTTTGTGAGTAAGCCGAATAGTACTGTTCCTATGCAGTGTGCTTTTAGTGTCTCTAAAAGACACTTTAAAAAAGCGGTAGATCGCAACAGGATTAAAAGATTATTAAGAGAGTCTTATAGGAACATAAAACCTACACTGTATCAAAACCTCTCTCAGCCCTATATGGGTATGATCTTATTTAATGGTAAAGAAATTCCTTCACAAGAAAATATAGACAAAAGTGTAGCAATCCTTTTAGAGAAATGGTTAAAGAGTTTATCTTTGTAGGGCTATAAAAAATCTTATGAAAGAGATCCAAACGCTTGAAAAAGCCATTCAACCTTTACGCCATACACTACAAGAACACCCCTTGTACCAATCTTTAAATAGCCTTAAAGATGTGGCTATTTTTATGGAGTTACACGTATTTGCTGTATGGGATTTTATGTCTTTATTAAAATCGCTGCAACAACAACTTACTTGTGTTAGCCTCCCTTGGGTGGCCCCTAAAAATCCCACACTCTCTAGATTTATCAATGAGATAGTGATGGGAGAAGAAAGCGATATAGACCTTAATGGAACCCCCATTAGTCATTATCAAATGTATTTAGACGCCATGAAAGAGGTAGGGGCGAGTACAGATGGAGTCAATAATTTTATAAATCTTTTAAAAAATGATGTGCCTGTAATAGAGGCTATTCGTAAAGCGCCTTTACAGCCTGCAGTAAAAGATTTTTTAAACTTTACTTTTGAAACAATAGCGACTGGAAAACCACATCTGGTTGCCGCTGCATTTACTTTTGGGAGGGAAGACCTTATACCAGACATGTTTATAGAAATTGTAGGTAAAGCCGCAAAAAAGAATGCCACCAATTATCCAAGGTTTATGTACTATCTCAATAGACATATTGAAATAGATGGTGATGAACATGGCCCGCTTTCCTTAAAAATGGTCAGTGAACTCTGTGGAGAAGACGCTTTAAAATGGCAAGAAGCAACAGAAGTATCTCAAAAAGCTTTAGCCGTTAGAATTGCCCTTTGGAATGCTATTGACAAAGAAATAAACGCTAAATTAGTGACTTACTAAAGCACTAATTCATGAAAAAGCCTTTTTATTTTCTGTTACTTTTATCTGTTATTCTTGAGCTTGGTTGTGAAAATAAACCCACCAACCCACAAGAAAGTGTTCAAAGTAACTGGGAAATAGGTCCTTTTATAAAGCAAGACGCAGAGAACCCCATACTTATTCCTAATCCAGAATTGGTTTTTTTAGACCCTGTAAGTGGGGAGGAAACAGCCTTTGAAGCAAGAAATGTGCTCAACCCATCTGCAGTTGTAAAAGATGGAAAAGTGCATTTAATTTATAGGGCTCAAGACCAAAAAATGACTTCTAGAATTGCACTGGCCACTAGCGAAGACGGAATACATTTTACCAAAGAAAAAGCACCTATTTTTTTTCCAGAAAATGATGATATGTTGGTGTATGAAGCTTTTGGAGGGGTAGAAGACCCCAGGGTTGTTCAGGGTCCAAATGGGGAATATATTCTTACCTATACCTCTTATGATGGAAAAACAGCCCGCCTGTGTTTGGCCACCTCAACAGATTTAAAAAAATGGACCAAACACGGCCCTGTATTAAAAGATCCTAAGAATATAAACTTGTGGTCAAAATCAGGGGCTATTGTTGTAGAACAGTTTGGCGTAGAAATGCGTGCTAAAAAAATAGACGGTAAATATTGGATGTATTTTGGAGATACGAATCTATTTATGGCTCATTCAACCAATTTAATTGACTGGAAAGTGCTGGAAAATGCAGAAAATAATACCATGGTTTCTGTGCTTCACCCGCGACCTGGATATTTTGACAGTAGGCTAGTAGAGCCTGGCCCATATGCATTATGGACTAAAGACGGGATAAATCTAATTTATAACGCCAGTAATGCAGCAAATAACAATGATCCAAATTTACCTCAATTCACCTATGCTGCTGGACAAGCCTTATTTAGCGCAAGTAAACCTTACCAATTAATTGATAGAACCAAAAGTTACTTTATATATCCCGATAAGGATTATGAAAAAATAGGAGAAGTAAATGAGGTTTGTTTTGTAGAGGGTATGGTCTTTTTTAAAGATCAATGGTTTTTGTATTACGGCACTGCAGACTCTAAAATTGGTGTGGCAATAGCAGAAAAATAAGCGCTGACTCATTGATAGGTTTAGCCCTTCTTAAAAGTTTATGACATTGAAGAGCGCTCCATATAAACATGGGGAATACCGTCTTCTAAATACGTCTCTCCAAGTGCGGTAAAACCTAAATCATTATAGAAATTTAATAAGTAAGTTTGGGCGGAAAGTCCAATTTCTGTGGTGTTAAAATGATCTTTAACAGCAGTGATAGAAGCTTGCATAATCGCTTTACCAAAATCTCTTTTTCTACAATCAGCAGCAACCACCACTCTACCAATCGCTGCTTTTTCTAAATAATCCCCTGGTCTAAAAATTCTTGTATAAGCAACAATCCTCCCTTTAATAGTTCCTAATATATGAAGGGCTTTTTGATCTTTACCATCAATGTCTTGATACACACAATCTTGCTCCACCACAAATACCTCAGAGCGCAACTGAAGTAGCTCATATAATTGTATGGTGCTTAAAGAAGAAAAGGAACAGCAGTTAATCTCCATAGTAATACTTTGTTTTTTTGGGGTGTTTTATAACTGTAGTAATTGTTTGATCGTTGCTTATTTTACAAGTGGTAATACATTCTTAAAGTCACTCATTAAAAACTTAATAACTAATCTTGAATGATCGGTTTTTTAGAATCCTCTTTTTCAAATTCAGGTTGTAAAGTCACATGGTTAATACCGTACTTCTCTAAGAGTAAAGATTCTATTTGAACCAAAACATTGTCAAATTGTTTTAGATTGAGATTTTTAGAAAATTCTATATGGGCTTCTAAATGGACTTCTGCCTCATTGAGTTGCCATACATGAAGGTGGTGGAGGTTTTTAACAGGTGAAATCTCAGAAACGTCTGCTTGTAAAGCTTTTAAATTAATATAAGAGGGGGTAAAAAGCATGAGAATTCTAGTAGCGTCTACAATAAGATCATAACCCATATACACTAAATAAAGTGCTATAATTAAGGTAAGTAATGGATCTATCCAAAAAATGGAAAAATAGCGCATTAATAGTCCCCCTATTAAAACAGCTATTGAAGCCAACATATCAGAGAATAAATGAATATAAGCAGACCTCATATTCATATTATCATTAGCGTCTTTTTTTAATAATAAAACACTAAAACCATTAGCTACTATACCTAATAAAGAAAACCAAATCACTAAGTCGGCCGCTATTTCTACTGGAGAAACAAAACGTTTATAAGCCTCAATAATTAAAAAAATGGCCACAATAACCAAAGAAGACGCATTGACAAATGCCGCTATAATTTCTGCCCTTTTATAACCAAAAGTTTTTCCATAAGAAGCTTTATTTTTAGATAATCTTACTGCAACATAGCTGATTATTAGAGATAAAACATCTGAAAAATTATGAAGTGCATCTGAAAGTAAAGCCAAACTACCAGACCATAAACCTCCAACAACTTGCGATGCTGTAATAATGATATTAAGAAAAATAGAAATAACTAAATTTCTACCTTTAGCATCATTTGAATGATGGTGAGAATGGTGGTGTCCCATAAATGTTAACTACAAGCAATTTTTGCTACTCTATTGGCATGTCTCCCTCCTTCAAAAGGAGTGTCTAAATACACTTTAACCATTTCTAAAGCCTGAGGTAAAGATAAATATCTCGCTGGAAGGGATAATATATTCGCATTATTATGTTGCTTAGCTAAAGCCACAATTTCTTTTGACCAACATAAGGCAGCTCTAATATCCTGGTGTTTATTAGCTGTCATAGCGGCACCATTTCCACTACCACAAATAATAATTCCTAGCGCTGCTTTTTTAGAAGAAACCGCTTCTGCTACCGGATGAATATGATCTGGATAATCTACAGAATCTGAAGCATCTGTTCCAAAGTTTAATACCTCATATCCTGATTCTTTAAGAAAGGCTACAATAGCAAATTTATAATCTGTTCCTGCATGGTCATTTCCTATAGCTATAGTCATAAGTGTTTATGTGTATTAGATGATTAATTTGCCTTAAAGGTATAAAAGGCTTTGTTTGTTTTTAGGTTATAAACAATGGTTTTTTAAGTATTTACTAACCATCTATAAAATAGGTATTTAAGAAATAAGCCTTTTGTTGACAAGTGAATAAAAATTAAACACTTAAAAATTTGTTACTTATTTTAAAAAATTTAGATATAAAAATAATCTTATAAACCATTTTAATTTTGTCTTTTTTTAAGAATCACTTATCATAAAAAAATGGGGTTTTATGCACTTAAAAAAAATAAAAAACAATTAAAAAAAAACTGTTAATAAGCTTATACATCAATGTTAATAATTGAATTAAAATTATGATTTACAATCTAATAATAAAAAGATAGTTAGTTCATAAAGTGATTTATTTATGTAAAAAAAAAAGTACTTAAAAAGTTATTACACTTATTAACACACTATAATAAGACCTATATTAATTTTATAAAAAAAAGAAGTAATAATAATAATACTGTAGTTGTGTATAACTTTAAAAGTTTAATGTAATGTTATCATATACTAACCGTACCCTTGGATTATAATTTGTAATTTTAACAAATTTTAAAAACCGAATGTCAAAAAAGCAAAAACGTTCTAATAACCATCAGAAAAATAATATTACCAAAGGTATTTTTACTGTATTAGAACAAGACTCAAATAAACCTTTCACTTATAAAGATATTGCAGAAAAGCTTCAAATATTAGACGCTACTAGTAGAAATATTTTAATAAAAAAGTTAGTTTCTTTAAAAGAGCAAAAACGCATATCTGAACCCACAAGAGGCTATTATCAAGCAATTACTAACGATAAAACAAAACAATACCACGAAGGTACTGTAGATATTACCGGAAAAGGAAATGCTTATATTATTATAGACGGTTTTGAAGAAGACGTATTCATTCCTTTTAATAAAATAAATAAAGCGTTCCATAGAGATACTGTTCAGGTGTATGTTTACCCTAGAAGAAAAGGGAAAAAATTAGAAGGAGAAATTATTAGTATTACCCATCGATTTAAAACAACTTTTGTTGGTGTTATTGAAATACAAGATCGATTTGCTTTTGTTAAAATAGCGGATTTTAGAATGTATACTGATTTTTTTATATCTCAGCAGGGTATTAATGAAGCTAAAAACGGAGATAAAGTTGTTGTTGAATTAAAGAATTGGGAACAAAACTCTAGCTCTCCTGAAGGAAAAATAATACAAGTATTAGGCGTTCCAGGGGAGCACCAAACTGAAATACATGCTATTTTAGCCGCTTATGGTCTTCCTTATGAGTTTCCATATGAGGTGAGTGAATTTGCCAATCAAATAGATACTAGTATTCAAGATTCTGAGATTGCTAAAAGAAGGGATATGAGAGATGTCCTCACTTTTACTATTGATCCAAAAGATGCAAAAGATTTTGACGACGCACTTTCATTTCAAAAATTAGATAATGGACATTTTGAAATAGGCATTCATATCGCAGACGTTTCCCATTATTTACAAGAAGGTACTGTATTAGATGATGAAGCATTTCAAAGGGCAACTTCAGTTTATTTAGTAGATAGAGTGGTACCAATGCTTCCAGAAGTGCTCTCTAATGAAGCCTGTTCTTTAAGACCTCATGAAGAAAAATATACTTTCTCTGCTATTTTTGAAATAAACTCTCAAGCACAAATAATTTCTGAATGGTTTGGAAGAACTGTGATTAATTCTAATGAACGTTTTGCTTATGAAGAGGCTCAATATGTAATAGAAACTGAGTCTAATGAAATTCCATTAAACATCTCTATTAGAGAAACTAATTACAGTATTTCCAATGAAGTGAAAGAGGGTATTTTAACTTTAGATTATCTGGCTAAAATATTACGAACCAAGCGTATGAAGCAAGGGGCTATTTCTTTTGACAAAGTAGAAGTTCGTTTTGCTTTAGATGAAGATTTTAATCCTACCACTGTATTTTTTAAAGAGTCTAAAGACGCTAATAAACTTATTGAGGAATTTATGTTGCTAGCCAATAAACAGGTCGCTGCATTTATTGGGAAACAAAGACCGGAAAAGCCATTTGTTTATAGAGTTCACGATGAACCAGATGAAGATAAATTAATTGCTTTACAGGGGGTGGTGTCTCGTTTTGGGCATCAACTAGATTTTAAATCTAAGGTAACTATGAACCAATCTTTAAATACTTTACTACTGAATGTAAAGGGTAAAAAGGAACAAAATCTAGTAGATACCTTAGCGATAAGATCCATGAGTAAAGCTATTTATACCACAGATAACATTGGACATTACGGACTAGCATTTGAACATTATACCCATTTTACCTCTCCGATTAGAAGGTATCCGGATGTCATGGTACACAGGTTGCTTCAATATTATTTAGAGGGAGGTTCAACCACTAAAAAAGAAGATTTAGAAAAAAAATGTAAGCACAGTTCAGATATGGAAGGTTTAGCAGCTAATGCAGAGCGTGAATCTATTAAATACATGCAAATAAAATTTATGGAAGACCACCAGGACCAAGAGTTTATTGGGGTTATTTCTGGGGTTACTGAATGGGGTATGTATGTAGAAATTATAGAAAATAAATGTGAGGGTATGGTTAGAATTAGAGATATTAAAGGGGATTATTATTCTTTTGATCCTAAAAACTATGCTGTTGTTGGTGAAAGAAAAAAACAAGTGTACACATTAGGAGACACTGTTGTGGTGATGGTGAAAAACACCGATTTAGAAAAAAGACACTTAGATTTTTCTCTGATTGGTAAACACCCTATTAATGAGACTCTGTAGTATTTTTATTATCTTACTTTAATATTACATAACAATAATGAAAGCATTTTTATTCTTCTTATTTTTTAGTGGTATTATTTTCGCTCAAGGGGATAATATTACATTAAACACAGAAGCTTTTTCTGAGCTTAAAGTGTATGATGGCCTTTCTGTAACCATGACAAAGGGGACTGATAATACAGTAGTTATCTCTGGAGAAGACCCTAAAAATGTATCTATTGTTAATGAAGAAGGGGTTTTAAAAATTAAGATGAAGTTTAAAAAAATGTTCAGTGGCTACAGGACGTTTATATCGCTCAACTACTCGAGTCCTTTTAATATTTTAGACGCAAACGAAGAAGCGAGTATTAAAGTAGACAATCTCATAGAGCAAGAAAAAATTTCTTTAAAAGTCCAAGAAGGGGCTCAAATAGAAGCTTCTTTAAAAGTAGATCAACTCATAGTTAAAACTGTCACAGGCAGCCAAATTACTACTAAAGGATACGCAAAAATTCAAGATGTGTCTATTAATACAGGGGGTATTTATAAGGGACAATCTTTAAAGACTTCTTTTACAACAATTGGTGTAAATGCCGGAGGAATTGCCTCCATTTTTGCAACAGATTATGTGGGGGCTACCGTAAAAGCAGGAGGAAAAATTAAAGTTTTTGGGGACCCAAAGAAAATGGATGAAAAGACATTTTTTGGCGGATCTATCGAGCGTGTTAAGCAATAGAGATGTATTCAGATATTCAAGCAGCTATCCCTTTAGGTTTTTTTCTAAGCTTTATGATAGGGCCGGTGTTTTTTGTTTTATTGGAAACAGCTGCATTAAAAGGATTTAAAGCCGCCCTTGTGTTTGATTTAGGGGTTATTCTTGCAGACATTATTTTTATTTCAGCCGCATATTTCAGTAGTATTCAATTATTAGAGAATCTCAAAAATCAACCAGGAATTTATGTGTTTGGGGGGTTAATTCTATTTATTTACGGCACCACTATAGCTTTTAAAAAAGAACCCCCATTAACAGCGTCTTCAGTGAAGGTAACCAAGAGTTATTACATAGGCTTGTTCATAAAAGGCTTTCTATTGAATTTTATTAATATTGGTGTGTTGGTTTTTTGGTTGGGTGTTATTCTTATTGTGGGGCCTAATTTAAATAATGATCCCCAACGAATGACCCTGTTTTTCTCTACAATGATAGGCGCTTATTTCGTCACAGATCTTGTGAAAATAATATTAGCTAAGCAATTAAAAAGTAAGTTAACCCCAAAAAGAGTTCATTACGTAAAAAAAATAATAGGGGCTATTTTAATCCTTTCTGGCCTTATTTTGTGTGTGAAAGGTTTTTTACCAAAATCTTCTTTAAGTATTGAAAAAAGCATGGAAATACTCGAAACAAAAAACCCATCCTAAGATGGGTTTTTAATTTCTGAGGCATCGAGCAGATTCGAACTGCTGTACAAGCTTTTGCAGAGCTCTGCCTAGCCACTCGGCCACGATGCCTTATTCAGGATGCAAATGTAGTGCTTTTTATTATTTTAATAAACCTATACTAGACTCTTTTTTCTTTAAGCACCACAGAAACTGAGGCTACATCTCCACCAATTGGGGGGTTTATTTTAGCCACAGAAACCTGTACTTTGTCTACCAAGTTAGACTGTTTAAAGATGCTTTTGATGATTCTTTGGGCCACATGTTCTAGTAATTTTGAAGGAATTTTCATTTCTTCTTTTACAATATCGTTGAGCAGTACATAATCTACCGTGTCTTCTAATTGATCTGAGGCGGTAGATTTTTTTAAGTCTGCCCACACTTTTAGTGCTACTATATAATCACTTCCTATTAAGGTTTCTTCTGCTAAACAACCGTGGTAAGCGTAAACCTTTATGTTTTTTAAATAGATCATTCCCATAATTTCAAAGATAGCAGTATACCTATAAAAACAAATGATTTATAGCGGCTAATTTCCTATTTTTGTCATAGAATAATTTCATATGATCGAAGCAGAGAAACCCCTTAATTTTATTGAGCATATTATAGAAGACGACCTTGCGAATGGTTTTAGAAAAGACCAACTTCGTTTTAGATTTCCCCCTGAACCAAACGGTTATTTACATATGGGTCATGCCAGTTCCATATGTTTAAATTTTGGCTTAGGCAATCGTTACAACGCTCCTGTTAACCTGCGTTTTGACGACACCAATCCGGCAAAAGAAGAACAGGAATACGTAGACGCTATTAAAAAAGATGTCTCTTGGTTGGGTTTTCAATGGGATAAGGAATGTTATGCATCTGATTATTTTCAACAGCTCTACGACTGGGCTGTTGTGCTCATCAAAGAAGGAAAAGCCTATGTAGACAGCCAAACGGCAGAAGCCATAGCTACTCAAAAAGGAACCCCAACAAGCGTGGGTACCAACAGCCCTTTTAGAGATAGGTCTATCACAGAAAATATTCGTTTATTCGAAGAAATGAAAGCGGGTAAACACGAATCAGGAACACATGTATTAAGGGCTAAGATAGATATGTCTGCCACCAATATGTTAATGAGGGACCCTATTATATATCGTATTCTTCACAAGACGCACCACAGAACACAAAACGATTGGTGTATTTACCCCATGTATGACTGGACCCATGGAGAAAGTGATTATTTAGAGCAGGTGTCCCACTCTTTTTGTACCCTTGAATTTGCTATGCACAGGGAATTATACGATTGGTTTTTAGACCAATTGATAGACCCTTCATTGGTAAGGCCCAAACAGAGAGAATTTGCTAGAAGAAATTTTAGCCATACTGTTGTGAGTAAAAGAAAACTCATGCAACTGGTGGAACAAGGCGTAGTAAGTGGTTGGGATGACCCAAGAATGCCCACTATTTCCGGCCTTAGAAGAAGGGGTTATACCCCAGAATCTATTGTTGCTTTTGCCAACACTATAGGAATTGCCAAGAGGGAAAACGTGGTAGACGTATCGCTTTTAGATTTTACTTTAAGAGAACATTTAAATAGGGTGGCACCAAGAGTGATGGGTGTTTTAAACCCGTTGAAATTAGTCATTACGAATTACCCAGAAGGTCAAGAAGAACTTCTTGTGGCTGAAAATAATCAAGAAGATGACAGTGCCGGAACAAGGGAACTCCCTTTTTCTAAACACCTTTTTATAGAGCAGGAAGATTTTAAAGAAGAAGGCAATAGAAAGTTTTTTAGGCTTAAGTTGGGTGGAGAAGTGCGCCTTAAGAACGGTTATATCATAAAAGCAGCATCTTGCACAAAAGACGCCAAAGGAAACATCACAGAGGTACAATGTACTTATGATCCTTTGAGTAAAAGTGGTAGTGGTACTGAAGAGAGTTTGAGGAAAGTTAAGGGAACCTTACATTGGGTTTCCCAGAAACACGCTTTAACAGCGAAGGTTCGTTTATATGATAGGCTTTTTACGGATCCTACTCCAGATGCCCACAAAGACAAAGACTTTATGGATTTTATCAATCCAAACTCCTTAGAAGAAATAACTGCCTATGTAGAACCTAGTCTCGCATCTGCAAAGGTGGGAGATAAGTTTCAGTTTCAAAGAATCGGATACTTTGTGGTAGATCAAGACAGTAGTTCTGATCAATTGGTTTTTAATAAAACGACAGGACTCAGAGATACTTGGTCTAAACTAGACGCTTCTTAGCGGTAACAACATATCATTAAAAAAGGGGCTGTAAAGCCCCTTTTTTTTGCCCTATGCCTGTGGTATTTAGGTATCGCCGTTTTCTGTTTTCTTTTGGTTTATGGTTAATGCTTTTTGTTCTTTCATAGCCTCACCAATTTGATTGCTTGCTGTAAAAGACGCCACCATATTATTGAGCATATCACTTCCAGCTTGTGGAGAGTTGGGCAGTAAGATAAGATTTGTGTTTGTTGCCTCTCCAATAGATTGAAGGGTGTCGTAATGCTGGGTTACTACAATTAGCGCAGAGGCTTCTTGTGAATTAATCCCCACTTTATTCAGCACTTCTACAGATTCTTCTAGGCCTCGGGCAATTTCCCTTCTTTGGTCTGCTATACCCTGCCCTTGAAGCCTTTTACTCTCTGCTTCTGCTTTTGCTTTTTCTACGATGAGAATTCTTGCTGCGTCTCCCTCAAATTGTGCTGCAATTTTCTCTCTTTCAGAAGCATTAATTCTATTCATAGCCTCTTTTACTTGGCTATCGGGATCAATGTCAGTAACTAAGGTTTTAATAATGTCATAGCCATAGTCTAGCATGGCGTCTTGTAGCTCTGATTTAACCGCTATAGCAATGTCGTCTTTTTTAACAAAAACGTCGTCTAGCTTCATCTTAGGCACCTCTGCGCGCACTACGTCAAATACATATGAGGTAATTTGATCGTGCGGATACTCTAGTTTGTAAAACGCTTCGTAAACTTTTTCTCTAATAACAACGTATTGCACTGAAACTTTGAGCTTTACAAAAACGTCGTCTTTGGTTTTTGTCTCTACAATCACATCTAATTGTTGAATTTTTAAGCCTACCCTTGCGACAATCCTGTCTACAAAAGGAATTTTTAAATGAAGCCCAGAAGTTCGAATAGAGTGGAAACGCCCAAAACGCTCTACAATAGCTGCTGTCTGTTGTTTTACGGTGAAAAAGGATCTCAGAAACCCTAAAAAAAGAAGGAGCCCTAGAAAAATTAATACATATTGTTCCATTGGTGGTATTGTTTTAAATGATACATAAAAGATACAAAAAAAGCAGTGCTGTTACTAATAACTGCCGTTGATAGGAATATAGCTGCTTTTAATGGATATTGTGTAAATAAATTCGTTAGTTGCGTAAATAATTTAAAGATCATTTGCTGCATTTTCCAGCGCAAGAATCCTTTCAATACAACGGTCCTTGCCCAACACTTCCATAATATCAAATACATGGGGACCACTGAGTGCGCCTACTAATGCCAAGCGAAGCGGAGGCATTACGGCGCCAAAAGAAAGCGACTGCTCAGCGATATAATTTTTTATAGTCAGCTCTAGGGCAGCGCTGCTAAAATCTGTTTGGCCTTTAATAATTTCTGTCAGCGCAGCTACAATTTGAGGGGTGTTTTCTTTCCACTGCTTTTTAAGCGCCTTTTGATCGTAGCTAGTAGGATCCACAAAAAAGTAGGCAGACAATTCAATGAGTTCATGGGTAAAAGCAGCACGTTCTTTTACCAGATCTATGATGGTCTCTAGAACACGATCACTTTTATCTTCAACAGCCGCTACACCAAATGCTGCAAGGGTATCTTTTTTAAATTCGGGTAGAATTTTTGCTGCAGTAGCCATTTGTAGGTATTGCTGGTTGAACCATTTTGTTTTTTCAGGATCAAATCTAGCACCCGATTTTTGGACCCGCTCCAATTCAAAAGTGGCCACCAATTCATCCAGACCAAACAATTCTTGTTCCGTGCCTGGATTCCAACCCAACAAGGCTAAAAAGTTTATGACCGCTTCTGGAAAATAACCCGCTTCTTTATATCCTTCAGAGTTTAACCAAGCCAAAGGAAACACCGGAAAACCGCCTTTTTCTCCATCTCTTTTACTCAGCTTTCCTTTTCCTGTTGGCTTCATGATCAGGGGTAGGTGTGCAAACTTAGGAGCCTCCCAACCAAATGCTTGGTACAATTGAATATGTAAGGCCAGAGAGGGCAACCACTCTTCCCCTCTAATGACATGACTGATCTGCATGAGGTGGTCGTCTACCACATTAGCCAGGTGATAGGTAGGCATTCCGTCGCTTTTAAAGAGCACCTTGTCGTCTAAAGTATCCGTTTTAAAAGAAACAGACCCTCTAATGATATCAGAGGTAGTAATGCTGGTGTTTTCGGGTGTTTTAAAACGTACCACATAGGGTGTTCCTGCCGCAATTTTCGAAGCCGTTTCTTCTTTCGAAAGGCTGAGACTGTTGTCCAGCTTTAACCTATTGTGAGCATTGTAGATAAATGTTTTTCCTTTAGACTCATGATCCGTTCTATGAAAATTGAGCGATTCAGGCGTATCAAATGCGTAATAAGCCGCCCCTTTTTCTACAAGGGTGTTTACATAAGCGGCATAACTGTCTTTTCTTTCACTTTGTCTGTATGGGCCAAAGTTACCTGCCTTGTTAGGACCTTCATCGTAAGGTATTCCAGCCCAATTTAATGCCTCTTCTATATATTCTTCTGCACCATCTACAAAACGAGTTTGGTCCGTATCTTCTATTCTTAAGATAAAATCTCCCCCGTGTTTTTTGGCAAATAAATAATTGAAAAGGGCCGTTCTTAACCCACCAATATGAAGCCCACCTGTTGGACTAGGCGCAAAACGCACCCTAACTTTCTCAGTCATGTTCTCTTTTTTATTGGGGCAAAGATACTTCAAGTGTCGCAACCATCCATAATGGATTGCGTTGAATTTTAATGCTCCAATACAGCTCCAACTGCAGTAAGTGATTATTTTTTATTAAAAAACAACTTTAACGGGCCTTTGCCAAGGCCTTCATCGCTTCAGGCACCCTTGGATTCATCAGTTTAAACCAAAGAGGCGGAAACAAGGAAATGACCATTGAGGTAGGGTAACCAAAGGGCATTTGCGGCGCCTCTTCCCTACACACCAAGCTTTGGTATTTTTTAGAGGCCATATAGTGGTGGTCGCTGTGGCGGGTAAGTTCATACAGCACAATTCTACCAATAATATGGTTGGAATTCCAAGAGTGAATGGCGCGAACTGCTTCATAGCGTCCCTGGTCATTTTTAGACCTAAGCAAGCCGTAATGTTCTATATAATTAACCGTTTCAAGTAGTATAAAGCCCACCACGCCAGCGGTGAGCATCAGCAAAGCGGTATTAATATTAAACACAAACCAAATAGTGACTAAATACACCAATTGTAGTATAGTGTACCACATCATATCATTATATATACTCCAAAATCCCCAGCCATTTTCTCTATTGCGTTTGCCTTGAATTTTCCATGCATTGGCATATTGCCTGCTCACACTGCTGATCCAAAATCCATAGACACTTTGCTGGTATTGAGCCGTAGCAGGGTCCTCTTTGGTGGCCGCATAAGTGTGGTGTCCCCAGTTGTGTTCTATAAAGAAGTGCATATAAAAGCTGGGTAAGAGCAATGCTTTTGCGAGGGTCTTCTCTACACTATTTTTTCTATGGCCCAGTTCGTGGGCTACATTAATTCCGTTGGTTCCTAGGGAAACCCCCAGCGAAAAGACTAAACCACAAGTCTCAAAGGCGCTCAATGCTCCATGGTATAATTCAAGAGCCGTCCACCCGACTAAGGCATAGACAAT
The DNA here is from genome assembly GCA_937136755.1 of uncultured Flavobacteriaceae bacterium. GTDB lineage: Bacteria > Bacteroidota > Bacteroidia > Flavobacteriales > Flavobacteriaceae > MAG-120531. Next base: position 26,820 of record CAKZOR010000084.1, read on the forward strand.
AGGTAGATTTACATACAATAGATAGTCATATATTTTGCGCACTTTTTTAAGTACTACAATTTCTTTGGGGTCATTTCTAGCATCTTCTTTGAGTACGATTTCTAATAAAGGGATTATTCCAAATGCATAAATGAGTGCCGCAAAAGAAAACGGCCCTTTAAAATATAACGCTAAGGCTGTGGCCATTGGAATGGTATAGGCCGCTAAGTATTTAAATGAGGTCATTTTTTTTATTTCTAAGTTACACATTTTTAGGAATCTAATCGCTTATGCTTACCTTTGCCAAAAATTTGCTGGTGATAGATTTTAATTTTATTGACGTACCTCCCATTGAAAATGACCAACCTTTTTTGGATTGGTTGTTAAGGGTGGCTGAATCTGAAGGCTATAGCCTATCTGCATTGACCTATATTTTTTGTAATGACCAATATTTGTTAGGGCTCAATCAAACTTATCTTTCACACGACACCCTAACAGATATTATTACCTTTGATTATGTAGAGGGCACTTCTGTCTCTGGGGATATTTTTATTTCAGTAGACCGTCTTAAAGAAAACGCAGCAATTTTTAAAGTCTCCTTTGAAGAAGAACGCTTAAGGGTTATGGCCCATGGCCTTCTTCATTTAATGGGTTATAAAGACAAAACCACTGAGGATCAGCTAGTTATGTCCAATAAAGAAAATGAAAAAATTAAAATGTTCCACGTGGAACAATAGTTGTTATGTTTCAAGAAAAGTACGATGTAATTGTAGTAGGTGGTGGTCATGCCGGTGCTGAGGCTGCTGCCGCAGCTGCCAATATGGGTTCAAGCACCCTATTGGTTACTATGAACCTTCAGTCTATTGGTCAGATGTCCTGCAACCCAGCCATGGGTGGTATTGCCAAGGGTCAAATAGTGAGAGAGATAGACGCCCTAGGCGGTTATAGTGGGATTGTATCTGACCTTTCAGCCATTCAGTTTAAAATGCTCAATAAATCAAAGGGCCCTGCTATGTGGAGCCCAAGAACTCAGAACGATAGAATGCGCTTTGCAGAAGAATGGCGTTTGGCCTTGGAGCGTACGCCTAATGTAGATTTTTATCAGGACATGGTCTCTTCTCTTATTATAGAAGGCAACACAGTGACTGGAGTGAAAACATCTTTAGGCATTCCCATTTACGGTAAGGCTGTTGTATTGACAAACGGCACTTTCCTCAATGGGCTAATTCATATTGGTGAACGTCAGCTTGGAGGTGGTCGTGCTGGTGAAAAAGCTTCTACCGGCATTACAGAGCAATTAGTTGCCCTTGGCTTCGAATCTGGAAGAATGAAGACGGGAACGCCTCCTCGAGTAGACGGAAGGTCGTTAGATTATTCTGTAATGATCCCTCAGCCGGGCGATGCCCTTCCTGAAAAATTCTCATATACCAATACAACATCGCTCACCACTCAAAGGGACTGTCATATGACGCATACCTCCTCATTGGTCCATGATCTGTTGAGAGAAGGTTTTGATAGGTCTCCTATGTTTAATGGATCTATTCAGAGTTTAGGTCCTAGGTATTGTCCTTCTATTGAAGACAAAATAAATAGGTTTGCAGACAAAGACAGCCACCAACTTTTTGTAGAACCTGAGGGCTGGGACACTGTTGAAGTTTATGTAAATGGTTTCTCTACGTCCCTACCAGAAGACGTTCAATACAAAGCTTTACGATCTGTAAAAGGTTTTGAAAATGTGAAGTTTTTTAGACCAGGCTACGCTATTGAATACGATTACTTTCCACCTACACAACTCACCCACACCTTAGAGACAAAATTGATAGATGGTTTATTTTTTGCCGGCCAGATAAATGGAACAACGGGTTATGAAGAAGCTGCTTCACAAGGTTTAATGGCAGGGATAAATGCTGCTTTAAAAGTTCAAGAAAAACCGCCCTTTACCCTCCAAAGAGATGAGGCTTATATAGGTGTTTTAATAGATGACCTTATTACCAAAGGAACAGATGAGCCTTATAGAATGTTCACTTCTAGGGCAGAGTACAGAACGCTTTTAAGACAAGACAATGCAGATTTTAGGTTAACACCTATGGGTCATGCTATAGGTTTGGCCTCTGAAGAAAGGCTTAAGGCTATGGAATTAAAGGCAACAGCATCTGAAAACCTAGTCTCTTTTTTTAAAGAAACCTCTGTTAAACCTGCCGAGATTAATGATCAATTGGCCTCGGTAGATTCTGCCCCCATTGCACAATCAGGCAAATTGTTTAAAGTATTTTCAAGACCCAATGTCACTATGGATCATATGCTTTCTGTAGACAGTGTAGGTGCCTATGTTCGTGAAAATAATTTCTCAAGAGAAGTCTTAGAGCAAGCAGAGATTCAAATAAAGTACGCAGGATATATTGAGAAAGAAAAAAACAATGCAGACAAATTACAGCGCCTAGAACATGTAAAAATTCCCGCAGATTTTGATTATTCACTTTTGAAATCGCTTTCATATGAAGCCCGTGAAAAGCTTCAAGAAATTCAACCTGTGAGTATTGCGCAAGCGTCCAGAATCTCAGGAGTTTCTCCTTCTGATATTTCTGTTTTATTGGTGTTTTTAGGAAGATAGTTTTTTGTGTTCCACGTGGAACAATATTATTTTAATACCCAAATGCTTAAAAGAAAAGAGCGGTTTCCCTTAGAGGTTTTAGACCACGCACATAGCAAAGAAACGTTTAGCGTGGCCTATGTGCCAGGTTTAGAGGTGCTTCAGACTGCGCCTATTCCAGCTGAAATAGCGACCTATTATCCTGAAGACAATTACATTTCTCATCAGAACAATAAACGCAGTTTAACAGATAGATTGTATGCGATAGCTAAAAATTATCAATTAAAAAAGAAGGCTGCCTTATTAGAAAAACATTGCCATGGTCCAAAGAAATTTTTAGACTTTGGCGCCGGTTCTGGTGCTTTAGTGTCTTATCTAAAAAACAGGCAGTGGCATGCTTTAGGGGTAGAACCCAATAAAAATGCTAGGGCTGTTGCTTTGGAAAATAATTGTGTTTTACACCCTTCTTTAGACAACATACCAAAGCAAGAATTCTCTGTAATATCGCTCTGGCATGTTTTAGAGCACTTACCTCATTACGAACAAAGCCTTCAGGAATTATTAGGTGTATTGGCGCCTGGAGGGAAACTCATTATTGCAGTGCCTAATTATAATTCATGGGACGCAAAACATTACGGACCCTATTGGGCTGCCTATGATGTTCCAAGGCATTTATGGCATTTTTCTCAAGGAGGCATAAAAAAAATGGCAGTCAAAAACGGTCTGTCTTTGGAAGAAACCAGACCAATGCTCTTAGACGCTTTTTATGTGTCTTTGTTATCTGAAAGATACGCTCAAAAAAGAACCCCTTTGTTTAGCGCCTTTTTTAAAGGTCTTTATTCTAATTTATCTGCTTTAAGGTCAAAAGAGTATTCCTCTCTAGTATATGTATTAAAAAAACCAGAATAAGCGTTATTAAAAGCTTTAGCGCGTTTTTTTAACCTCAAACATAATGTAGTGTCAATTTTTTAAAAAACAGCCGCAAATTAAAGCTATGTAGGTTGTTTTTTATTGCAAAAACTTATAACAGCGCTACTTTTTTATAAATTAATCTTATGGGTGGTTTTTGGCGCTTTTTTAAAAAATTACCAAGTAGACATTTCTAAAAAGAAAACAAGCAAGACCGCAGGCACTAAATAAATGACGATTGTTCTGGCGCCGTCATAGTCTTTGGCAACCCTTTGTCCAAAAAGCAGCATGAGTAGAGTAATGCATCCTACAACTGCCGCACTTAGCGCAACGCTGGGTTTGTTGTAATGAATAATATCCATTATTCCCCAAATACCTAAAACACCGCTTATAACTTCCATGACAATAATAGTCACCAGTAAAAAGGGCACGGTATTTTTGAGGAAACTTTTGTTAAAGTGGCCTTTGAGCCATTCAAGGTTTCCTTTCCAATCGATCAATTTGTCTAATGCGCTTTGTATAAAAGTAATACAGAGGAAAGCGAGTAGTATTAATACCGTTAAGTTGTTTTCGAAATGTAGCATAATAAATTTATTTTGAGACGGCTTTTGGCGCGTGCAGTAAGCGAGTGAGCGAAATAGCTAGGTCTGTAAAGACCATTTTCGCGTTTCCATTTCTTTCTATTTCGTACATAGCACTTTCTAAAGCCATGGAGATTTGTTCTATATTTCCTTCGTGTACAAAAGGGGCAAACTTTTTAAAATCAAAATTGGACACCTCAATTTGTGTGTGTTGCAATTGCTCTAAACCATACTCCATTAAAACCGCTTCTCTAAATAAAGACAAACAGTACAAAAGAAAGTTTTTCTGTATTTCTCTACCAGACTTAGCCACTTCCCCACTCCAATTGAGCAATTCGTTTATAGCGCTTTTATTTCCCTTAGCTTTAAATGCGGCCCTGACCCAAAACACAAACCATTCACCAAAACGCAATTCTTCTGAATCTTGTCTAAAGAGGTCAAGCGCTTTATTGAAGTTGCCCTCTGCCACAACGGCTATTTGTTTGGCATTTTGCGCTGCCGCTCCTTCCGCTAAAAGCCCTTTCACAACATCTATTTCCTGAAGTTTCTTAAAATAGGTGATTTGGCAACGGGACCTAATGGTCGCGAGCAATTGCTCTTCGTCTTCTGCAATGAGGATAAAAAGGGTTTTTTCCGGGGGCTCTTCCAGCAGCTTTAATATTTTATTTGCCGCTGCAGTATTCATTTTTTCCACCCCCCAAACTAGCATCACTTTATAACCGCCTTCATAAGATTTTAAAGAGAGTTTTTGGCTCAGGTCTTTTGCTTCTTCTACAGAGATATTTCCCTGTTTTTTTTCCGTGCCTATCAGTTGGTACCAGTCAAAGAGGTTGCCATAAACTTGGGTTTGAATAAATGTCCTCCAAGGTGCTGCGTAATGATCGCTAATGGGTTTTGTTTTAGCCATATCTGAAGTGGCAACAGGAAACACAAAGTGAAGGTCCGGATGGTTTAGATGATCCATTTTTAAATGGCCCGCTCGTTTCTGTTCTTCGGTTAAACCCTCAGCACTACAAAGCACCTCTCTAGCCAAAGCCAATGCCATAGCCAGCGTCCCGCTACCCTCTGCTCCCACAAACAATTGTGCATGGGCGAGATGGTTAGACGCTATAGCCGTTTTTAAACGACTCTTAATGGCCTCTTGTCCTAGAACTTCTGAAAAATGCATATTCCAAAGATACAAAAAGCCGCCTTTAAAGGCGGCTTTTGATCTTTTTCTTAAAAAAGCTTATTATTCTTTTTTGGTCACAATTTCAATGACCCCATTCGCGCCTTTGTCACCATATTTTTCTTGAGCAGACTTGCCTTTTAACACATTGATACTTTCAATATTGTTTGGATCTATTTCATTCAGGTTTTTGCCTTTGTCCATGATTTTTCCATCCATTACAATGAGTGGCTGATTTTTACCCTCTGCCGTCCAGCTATTGGCTGCTCCCTTTACCACGATTATTTTTTGGTCTTTTGCGACTTTTTGTTTTTTTGCCGCTTTCTGTTCTTTTTCGGCTTTCTGTTCTTTTTCGGCTTTCAGGTTTTTAATCTGAATGACCTTGTGTTTTTTAGGGCCACTGTCTTTAGACACCCAGAGGCCTGAAACAATCTCTTCAGCAGCTTTTTCTAGGCTCTCCCCCGCTTCATTATCTTTAAACAAATCACCTTCTTTGTCTTGAAATTCTATAGCTTCAATTTTAAATTCAAGCAGCTCCTTTTTCATTTCTGAAGCCTCCTCTTTCATTTCTCTGGCTTTTTTGACCAGTAATTCTATTTTTTCTTCTGAGTCTATGAGGAAATCTTCATCAAATTCAGCGCTAAAAGTAACCATTAAAGAATCCTTATGCTTTTTCCCGGTGCGCACCATCAGAATATTTTTCCCTTCGCTTCCTAAAATATTTTCTGAGACCACTTTTCCATTTAGGCCTTTTACAATAAAAATACTATCTCCCTCTTTACCGCGCATCTTTTCAGTCAAGGTATTCCCCTCACTGTCTTTGATAATAAAGACATTTTCATCACTGCCGCCAAAGACATTTTCAGTCAGAATCTCGCCGTCTTCATTCCTCACTACTACCCTTGTGCTTTTGTACCCTTTAGCGACTTTAGACTTCGTTTGAGCAGCCTTAAAAGCAGCCTCCGTCAATTGATCATTTTGGCCTAAAGAAATCTCAAAGATAAAGTCACTGATAGGTTCGGTGCCACTTACCGCATACACGCCTATTTTCCCACTATCTGACTTAAAACTCGCTTTAATTCCAGTAATTTCTCCTGCCGCATTTCGTTTGATCTTTTTAAATGAAAGCTGCACACCGTATTTATTAAAAAGTTTTTTGTAGCCATGGTCTCCTTTTAAATCTTCATCAGTAGATGTGGGGGTCACGGCCACAGAAATCCTTGTGCTTGAAACCGTCTTTTTTTCATAAGCAGGAGGTGGCGGTGGCGGAACAGAAAAGCCATTTGCCTTGTGTACTGGCGGTGGAGGAGGAGGAATGGTATCTAAAGCCTTTGGGCTTTTTGGCGGAGGTGGTGGCGCTATTTGAGCCACGACTTCCGTGTTAAATGCAAATACAAAGCCTACTAAAAGTGGGGCGAGTAACACACTGGCCCAGGGATTTTTTTTATTGTTTTTATGGTTGAGCATCATAATACGTTTTTTTAAAAATGAATGATAAAATGGGTGTACCAGACTCAAATGGTCTAAGGGCACGGTTTGTTTGAGTAATATATATTGATAGGTTTTTAAGTCTTTGGTGGTGGCTACAGTGAGTTGGTCTGTAAGAAACTCTAGGTTTTCTACCACCGTTTTTCTGTACACCCACAAAAAGGGATTCCACCAGGCCATTACCAATAGAAAGTTTGTGAGTAATATGTCCAAAGAGTGCCATTGTTTCACGTGAATTTTTTCATGGGTAAGTATGAGTTCATAGGCCTCAGAGCGGTATAAATGCGTGGGAAACACAATGGTATTTAAAAATGAAAACGGCCCCTTAACCGCATTGGAGAGCAGTAATTTTGGCGGTGTTTTCTGAATGGTTTTGGCTTGAATGAGTAGTTTAATAATACTGCCTAGTTTGACTATAATCCACCCTAAAATACAGGCGCTTCCTACTCCAATAATTCCCATGAATAAAGCTTCAAGGGAGATGGTATCTGATCCGTTCTGTTGAACAGTTTCAAAAGTGCCTTGAGCCATGAGCGGGTTCCAAGTCATTTGGACAACTTTTTTAACGCTAATAAACGGCAGCACAACAGAGAGCAATAGGCCCGATAGTAAAAAATATCTGTTAAAGGAGAATTGTTTTCTGGGATACAGCCAAAAGCGGTATACCATAAAGAATAGGCCTAAAATGACCGTGTTTTTCCAAGCAAAATCTACAAAAGTATCCATGCTTATTTATTTTTTTCTATGAGCTTAATGATCTCTTTTAATTCACTGATGGAAATTTTTTCTTCCCTAGCAAACTGAGAGACAAGGTGGGCGTAGGAGTCACTGAAAAAATCTGAAATGGCTTTTTCCATAAAGACTGCCCTATAAGATTCTTTGCTTATTACAGGGAAGTACTCATGTGTTTTTCCATAGGCTTTATAGGCCACATAGCCTTTTTCCTCTAAGTTTCTAACCATGGTAGATAGGGTGTTGTAGTGAGGGATTTCTTGCTGGCCTTTATAGGCTTCCAAAATATCTTTCACAAACCCCTTCTTAAGTCTCCAAAGGATTTTCATCACTTCTTCTTCCTTATTGGTTAATGGTTTCATAAAAACGTGTTTTAATTTTACCACAAATATGTAACTAAAAAAATAGTTATACAACTTATTTTATAGTTAAACGAAAACCTTGTAGTTCAATTTTTATCTTTTAGCCCTATTTGAAGGGCTTATTTTAGGTATATTTGTTTTTGTACAATTTTTAAAAAACCCCATGAAAACACTTTCAGATTTTAATTTTAAGGACCAAGTGGCCCTGATCCGTGTAGACTTTAACGTTCCTATGAACGAGGCACAGCAAGTCACAGACACTAATAGAATTTCAGCAGCGAAATCTACCATAGACGCCGTATTGGCGCAGGGAGGAAAAGCCGTATTAATGAGCCATTTTGGGCGTCCAAAGGGACAAGTAACCCCAAGCATGTCTCTTTCTTTAATTGTAGACGCGGTGTCTAACGTATTAGGCGTACCGGTTGCTTTTAGTGAAGATTGTGTGGGAGAAAAAGCCCAGGCTGCAGTAGACGCCTTGGCGCCAGGAGGGGTTTTGCTTTTGGAAAACTTGAGATTCCATGCAGCAGAAGAGGCTGGAGACGAAACCTTTGCCAAACAACTGGCTAGTTTGGGAGACATTTATATTAATGACGCTTTTGGTACTGCGCATAGAGCACATGCCTCTACCACTATTATAGCACAATTCTTTAAAGGGTCATGTTGCTTTGGTGCTTTATTGGCCAAAGAAATTTTAGCGATTGACAAGGTCATGAGCAGTGGAGAAAAACCTGTTACGGCAATTTTAGGAGGATCTAAAGTCTCTTCTAAAATTACCATTATTGAAAATATTTTAGACAAAGTAGATCATTTGATTATTGGAGGTGGAATGACCTACACCTTTATTAAAGCACAAGGGGGTAGCGTTGGAAATTCTATCTGTGAAGACGACAAAATGGATTTGGCATTAGAGATTTTAGAGAAAGCGTCTGCCAAAGGAGTTCAGGTTCATTTACCTGTGGACGTGTTGGCTGCTGACGATTTTAACAAAGATGCCAATACACAAGTAGCAGATGTTTTTGCTATTCCTGAAGGATGGGAAGGTTTAGACGCAGGACCAAAAACCTTAGCGCAATTTGCAGAAGTCATAGCCCAGTCTAAAACCATTTTATGGAACGGACCTGTAGGCGTTTTTGAGATAGAAACCTTTGCTAAAGGAACCATCGCCATAGGTGAGGCCATTTCTAAGGCCACTGCTGCAGGGGCATTTTCCCTTGTAGGAGGGGGAGATTCTGTAGCCGCGGTTAAAGAATTTGGATTCGAAAACAAAGTGAGTTATGTGTCTACAGGAGGCGGCGCTATGTTGGAGAGCTTAGAAGGAAAAACACTTCCAGGCATTGCAGCTATTGAGGCCATGGCTTAAGTTCATTTCCTTAGTGTAAGTGATGAAAAAATTCTACGCAGCATTATTTTTAGGAATATTTCTTGGGCCATTAGTGGCCCAAGAATCTTCTATACGCATATCTCAAGAGGCCTCTTTATCTCAAGAATTGCCAGCGCTTGCTCTAACAGACACCATCTCAAAACCTTCTTTAGAGGCCTTAGCTTTTACGGTAATTTTAGACTCTATTTTAATGGCTTCTCATGTGGTTCAAGATCCAGAGATCAGTTATTCCGCTCAAGACAGCATCACTTTTTTTAATCCACCTAAAGACAGCTTAAAAAGACGTTTGACGCTTTTAGATCAGAAAACTATTTTAGACAGCCGCTACAACCCTTCATTGGAGGGGGTTATTAAAATGTATTTACGTTCTAAGAGGATTCTTATTCAAAAAATGTTGCATAGAAGCGCGTATTATTTTCCCCTTTTCGAAAGAGAATTAGACGCACTTTCCATGCCTATGGAAATTAAATATTTGGCCATTGTAGAGTCTGCTTTAAACCCCAAGGCTAGATCTAGGGTAGGCGCTACGGGGCTTTGGCAATTTATGTATGGCACTGGAAAAATGATGGGCCTTGAGGTTAATAATTATATTGACGAGCGCCAAGACCCGTTAAAATCTACCCAAGCAGCCTTTAAATATTTAAAAAAATTACACGGGATGTTTGGCGACTGGAATTTGGCTTTAGCGGCCTATAATTCTGGACCAGGAAATGTTAGAAAAGCCATTAGGCGCGCTGGGGGTGTGAGAGATTTCTGGGCCATAAGAAGTTTTTTACCTAGGGAAACAGCAGGCTATGTTCCTGCTTTACTCACCACCATGTACTTGTTTGAATACGCAGAAAGCCATGGTTTTGAGTTGCCTAAAACGGTGGCAGCCACTTATGCTACAGATACCATTCACCTCAAAAAAGCCATTAGTTTTACCCAACTCTCTAAGGCGCTATCGCTTCCAGAAAAAACCATTGAGCAGTTAAATCCTGTGTATAAGTTAGGCATCATTCCCGAAATAAAAGGGAAACCCCAAACCTTGAGACTGCCTCCAAAGGCCATAGATCTTTTTATTGACCAGCAAGATAGTATTTATGCTGCGGTAGCGGTAGAAATGGCTGCCTCCAAAAAACCGTTTCCAGCCCTTCAAACAGTTGGGGCACCACTCAGGTATAGTGTGAAATCTGGAGATTATTTGGGTAAAATAGCACAGCGATATGGACTGAGGGTTTCAGACATTAAAAAATGGAACAGGCTTAGAAACAACAATCTTTCCATTGGTCAGCGCCTTACGTTATATCCTAAAAGATTTCCAGCGAGTGTGTCAGGAAGCGCATCGGCCGGAGGCCAAAAAAGCGACCAAAAAAGCCCCCAGAAGTCTCCTTCAATTGCTGCAGATCAAAAGACCTACACCGTGGCTGTAGGAGACTCACTTTGGAGCATTGCCCAAAAGGTAGAAGGTGTTAGTGTGGCCGATCTTAAAAAATGGAACGATATTTGGAACAACCAACTTAAACCAGGCACTACGATCAAGCTTTGTTCGTGCACTCCTTAAAAAACATTTTATGAAAAATATTGCGGTTTTCTTTTCTGTATTTTTCCTGCTGTCTTCCTGTAAGGAAAAATCCAATTATAAATACCTGCCCGAATCCATTGGTCAGGTGCAGTCTATTTTAGTGGTTATGGAGGAAGATTTATGGGAGAGTGCTGTGGGAGATTCCGTTAGAAAAGCTTTTATGAGCCCTATTAAGGGACTGGCTGTAGCGGAACCAGCACACCATATTCAATACATACCCCCTTCTGTTTTTAAGGGAACGGTTAAGCAAAACAGAACAGTTTTAGCAGTGGGCCTAGACAGTTTGTCTCTCGCACACATCAAAAAGGATGTGTATGCAAGACCACAATTAATAGGGGTGGTTAAAGGCTTGGACCAAGCAGATATTATGCAGCAGTTTCAAGCGAAGAAAGCTGATTTTATCACTGCCTTTAAGGCATTGGAAATAGCCCAAACACAAGAGCGGTTTAAGCGCTCCTTAAATAAGGAAAAAGGCATTGAAAATTTGCTGGGTGTTGGGGTAGACATCCCTTCTGCTTACAGGTTGGGAATGCAGACGGAGCGCTTTGTATGGATAGACAGGGCTATTCCAGCAGGAAGTACTAACTTAATTGCTTACGCCCTACCCTATAATAGTTTCGACAATCCAGAGACCTTTATAGAAGACATTGTAGCGGCTAGGGATTCTGTGGTAAAAATTCATATTCCAGGGCCAGATGTGCCTGGAAAAAAGACTTATATGAAAACGGAAACTGTTTTCATGCCTTATGTGTTTCCAGTAGAAATTGGAGGCATGAAAGGCGTAGAGGTTAGAGGCATTTGGGAAATGCATAACTACCCTATGGCAGGACCTTTTGTGAGTTATATTTTAAATGATCCTTCCAGAGATAGAAAAATAGTCTTAGAGGGTTTTGTGTTTGCGCCTAACAAAGAAAAAAGGCCTCATTTGTTTGAATTAGAAGCGATAGTGAAGACGCTACACTCCATTCAAAGGTAAAATAGGATCTATAAAACAAAAAAAAACCCTTCCAACACGGAAGGGGTTTTTTAGTAGAAATGGAGTGATTTCTACTTATTTTTTATCTTCAATCTTAGGATCTACGTCTTTGACGTCGTCTTTTGAAGCGTCTTTAAATTCTTTAATACCGCTTCCCAGTCCACGCATTAATTCTGGAATTTTCTTTCCTCCGAAAAGTAGTAATACAACAAGAACTACTACAACTATTTGCATGGGGCCAAAGGCTAAAAAAGGAACTAAACTGATCATAATCAATAATTTTATCTTTGACAAAAGTACTAAAAAAGTTCTAAGATTGTATTTTTCCCTCGCAAATCGTGATACTAAATGTATCTTTGTAGTGTATGGCTAAGAAAGCAGTAAAAAAGGAGCGCTCCAAAAATAAATGGCGTTACAAATACCGGCTAGTGGTCTTAAATGAAGACACCTTTGAAGAGAAAGTGTCCTTTAAGCTCTCTAGGCTCAATGTTTTTGTGGTAGGCACCCTTTCTGCTGTTGCTTTAATTGCAGTTACAATTGTGCTTGTGGCCTTTACTTCCCTTAGAGAATACATTCCTGGTTACGCCTCAACAGACCTTAAAAGACAGGCTGTTTCTCTAGCAGAAGTCACGGACTCTCTGAGCCAGATTATCTCCTATAACGAACGCTATATTGAGCGCATTCGCATGGTGCTTAAAGGAGATTACGCGCCCAGCCAAATTGAGAATGACTCTTTAGACCTTCCCTTTAATTTAGATACCACTACTGTAGCACTCACTCCTATTCGTGAAGACTCTATTTTACGCGCCAGGGTAGCCTTAGAAGACCGATACAATTTGTTTGAAAGCAACACCAAAGCCCTGGAAACGGCCTTGTTCCCTCCGGTTAGTGGTTTAATCACCCAGGGATTTGACCCAGAGATAAAGCATTATGCCATAGATATAACCGCGGAAGAAGACGCCCCTGTTAAAGCCATTACTTCAGGTACTGTGGTCTTTTCGGAATGGACTTCAGATACGGGTTATGTGATCATGATTCAACACAGAAACGGGATGTTGTCTGTGTATAAACACAACGGGGCCTTGTTAAAAAACCAAGGCGACCAAGTATTGGCGGGTGAGGTAGTGGCTGCCGTGGGGAATACAGGAGAGTTTTCTACAGGCGCACATTTACATTTTGAATTGTGGGAGAAAGACCGACCGGTAAACCCCTTAAATTATATAGACTTTAATTAACCTATGGGCCTAAAGCAATTTGCAGCAAAGATTTTTGCTAAATACATCGTACAACAAACCGCCCAATGGGCCAATGAGCCTATAGCAACTCAAGAGGGGGTTTTTGCCGCTCTAATAGCCCAAGCCCGCCATACACAGTTTGGGAAAGACCACGGTTTTGATCAGATAAAGACCCACGAGGATTTTGTAAAAAGTGTTCCCGTGAGGGATTATGAAGACCTAAAACCTTATGTTCAAAAAGTAGTTGCTGGAGAAAAAGACGTACTCTGGCCAGGACAACCGGCTTATTTTGCCAAGACTTCAGGGACCACTTCTGGCGCCAAATACATTCCCATTACCAAGGTCTCTATTCAGGAACAAGTAAAGGCTTCTAGAGACGCTATTCTGCATTATATACACCAGAGCGGAAACAGTGATTTTGTGACCAGAAAGATGATTTTTTTACAAGGGAGTCCTGTTTTAGATACTTCTGGATATATTCCGACAGGAAGGCTTTCTGGAATTTCTGCCCATTATGTGCCCAGTTACTTACAGCGCAATAGATTGCCCAGCTGGGAGACCAATTGTATAGAAGATTGGGAGACAAAAGTAGACGCCGTGGTTAAAGAAACCATTACAGAAGATATGGGCGTGATTGCTGGAATTCCTTCTTGGGTGCAAATGTATTTTGAACGTCTCAAAGCGGCCAGCGGCAAACCGGTAGGAGACTTATTTAAGCATTTTAAGCTCTTTATTTACGGGGGGGTTAATTATGAGCCTTACCGAGCTAATTTTGAAAATTTAATAGGAAGAAAAGTAGACACCATTGAGCTATTTCCTGCCAGCGAAGGCTTTTTTGCCTACCAAGACCTGCGCGATGAAAAAGGCATGTTACTGCTCTTGAATAGCGGTATTTTTTACGAGTTTATTCCCGCAGACCAGTTCTTTGAAAAAGATCCGCCAAGATTGACCATTGGCCAAGTATCTTTGGGTGTAAACTACGTCCTGATACTCTCTACCAATGCGGGTTTATGGGGCTACAACATAGGAGACACCGTTCAATTTACTTCTTTAAAACCCTACAGGGTGATCGTTTCAGGGCGCATTAAACATTTTATTTCTGCTTTTGGAGAACACGTCATTGCCAAAGAGGTAGAATACGCCATGCAGGAGGCCATAGAAAAAACAGACGCAAGGGTGTTGGAATTTACGGTAGCGCCTCAGATAGCTCCAAGTAGCGGATTGCCTTATCACGAGTGGTTGGTAGCCTTTGAAAAAGAACCTTCACAACCGGCCCTTTTTTCCAGTATCTTAGACCAGTCGTTACAAGACCAAAACAGTTATTATAAAGACCTCATTGTGGGGAAAGTATTGCAAGGCTTAAAAATTACTTCCCTCCCTACAGACGCCTTTACCCAGTTTATGAAAACCAAAGGCAAATTGGGCGGGCAAAATAAAGTGCAGCGATTGGCTAACGACCGAGAAATTGCAGACGCCTTATTAAAAATGAAAGACCATGTCTAATAAAAATACCAGGGCTAGAGAGTCTACCAACGCCATTGAGCGTATTTATATTACCATGAGGCACCTATTTAACAGGGGCTTTTACAAGCCGATGGGGGTTTCTGGAGAAACCCTAAGAAATGCCCTCTTACAACTCAGGCCTGAAATTTACGGAAGTATAGCAGAGGAAAAGGCAGAGCTTAACGGGCTCATCTATGTGCTGGAACGATTGCCGGAAGGGATTGAAGAGTGTCGTTTTATAAACCTCACCTCAGATGAAGGTTATGGTGCAGCGCATTTTAAAGCGATTGTACCCCCAAAGAGAAGAAGAAATTGCTTTAGGATAGACCATGAGCAAATGAATGTGGAAATCACCAGAGGCCGTTCGGATATTTATGATATTCTCACCCACTTGACGTTCTTATTTATAGAATCACACAAGATTTTAAAGCGTGTTTACCTTGAAGACAGTCAGAAAACGACCAGAGATTGGACCAAGTTTTCAGAAGCTATTGCCAAGGGAAAACTCACTGTAGCAGAGCGAGAAACCGCTCTAATACACATGTCTAATTTTTTAGGACGTTCTTTTCTAGAAGTCTCTGAGATGCATAAAAAATTAGCCACAAAAACACAACCAGAACGCTTTCTAAAAGTGATTTACTGGTTGGGAAAACTGGCCATAGAAGAAGAGACCACAGGAGAAAAGCGCACCATCACTTTTAGCCCACTACTCAGGGAGCGTTTGGGGCATCACATCCATGGTGAAAGATGGGCTAACGCGATTAAAGAGACGCTCATTAAACAAGACCTTATGGGCCGCCCTTTGCACATTATTAGCGCTAATATGCACTCAGTAATGAATGCCCTTTTCGCGAGGAAAGCTTTAGGGAAAGCATTTGAAAAAAGCACCGATCTAGCCATATACGAAGCCCTCAGCGCTCCAGAAAACGAAGCCCTCAGGGCCCAGGTTACAGAATTTGCCACAGCCCATGGAATGACCTTTATCCCAGACCAATCAGGGACCAATATAGACATACAAATTTTTGATTTAGCCAAATCGGTTGGTCAGAGCCACTTTCTGCCTACATTTAAAGACCCAGCAAAAGCACCAGTTATTTTTGTAATGGACTACGCCTTTGGAGAGCAGGCTTATGAGACTATGGACGAGTTGTTAAAGCCCTATAAAGTGAATAGAAAAACACCTTTATTTTTAGATGTTCACTCTATCTCTATCATGGGGAAAGCAGGAATTTTAGAAGGAGGAAAAGGAGATTTAATGATTCCAAACGCTCATATTTTTGAGGGTTCCGCAGACAATTATCCCTTTGAGAATCAGCTTTGTGCTAAAGATTTTGAAGGGCACGATTTATTGGTTTTGGAAGGGGCAATGATTTCTGTTTTAGGGACATCGCTTCAGAACAAAGACATTTTGACCTATTTCCATGAATCTACTTGGAATGTGATAGGTTTGGAGATGGAAGGCGTGCATTATCAGAAAGCCATTCAGGTGGCTTCTAAAGTGCGTAAGAGCATTCGTGAAGATGTAGAGGTGAACTATGCGTATTACGCCTCAGACAACCCATTGGAAACCGGTAGCACTCTGGCTTCTGGTGGCCTGGGAACTACAGGGGTAAAACCTACTTACCTCATCACAGAGAAAATACTCACCCAAATTTTAAGCTCATAATCATGTCATTACTTATCACAGGAGGAGCAGGTTTTATAGGCTCACATGTAGTGCGTTTGTTTGTACAAAAATATCCAGAATACCACATTATTAATTTAGACGCCTTAACCTACGCAGGTAATTTAGAAAACCTCATAGACATTGAACAGGCACCCAATTACACTTTTGTCAAAGGCAGTATAACAGATAGTTCGCTTTTAAAACAGCTTTTTACACAATACGACATAAAAGGGGTTATTCACCTCGCAGCAGAAAGCCACGTAGACCGATCTATTAAAGATCCTATGGCATTTATAGACACCAATATAAAAGGCACAGCAGCGCTTTTAAACGCCTGTAGGACCCATTGGAAATCCTTTGAGGGAAGGCGCTTTTATCAGATCAGTACTGATGAGGTCTTTGGCGCTTTGGGAGACACCGGCTATTTCACAGAAGACAGCCCATACGCGCCCAATTCCCCTTATTCTGCCTCAAAGGCCAGTGCAGACCACTTGGTGCGCGCCTATGGAGAAACCTATGGTTTGCCCTATGTGATCTCTAATTGCTCTAACAATTACGGGCCCAATCATTTTCCAGAAAAGCTCATCCCGCTGTGCATACACAATATCTTAGAGGGCAAGGAACTGCCCATTTATGGCAATGGCTTATACACCAGGGATTGGCTGTATGTAAAAGACCATGCCTTGGCCATAGATCAGGTTTACCATCAGGGAGAAAATGCAGCAACCTATCTCATAGGGGGGCACAATGAATATACCAATATAGACCTTATTCGCCTTTTGTGCGACCAAATGGATGCTCGCTTAAAGAGACCCCAAGGAACGGCTCAAAAACTGATTACTTTTGTAAAAGACCGTCCAGGACACGACCTTCGTTATGCCATAGATGCCAGTAAAATTCAGCAAAGCTTGGGTTGGACTCCTGCCCATACTTTTGAACAAGGACTGGCTGCCACCATCACATGGTATTTAGAACATCCAGATTGGTTAAGTCAGGTTACTTCTGGCGCTTATAAATCCTATTACGAAAACCAATACAAATCGGAATAGAAAGTGTTATTTTAGCGACAGGGTTTGAGGCGCTACAAAGCGGCCTAAAACCCGTTTAAAAAAAAGAAAATGAAAGGTATTATTTTAGCAGGCGGGAGCGGAAGCAGACTACACCCCATTACTCTGGCGGTAAGTAAACAACTCATGCCTGTCTACAATAAACCCATGATCTACTACCCTATTTCTACCCTAATGTATGCGGGTATTCGGGAGATCTTAATCATTACCACCCCTACAGATGCACCGCTTTTTAAACAGTTATTGGGAGATGGAAGCGCCTTGGGCTGTCAGTTTTCTTATGCGGTTCAAGAGGCACCAAATGGATTGGCGGAGGCATTTATTATAGGAGAATCCTTCATTGGAGATTCAGATGTGGCCTTGATTTTAGGCGACAATATTTTTTATGGAAGTGGTTTGTCAAAAACCCTACAAGCGGTTAAAAATCCACAAGGAGGGACCATTTTTGCCTATGCTGTTCAAGATCCGCAGCGTTATGGCGTAGTGACTTTTGACGACCAACAAAAAGCCCTTTCCATAGAAGAAAAACCGGAGCATCCGGCCTCTAATTATGCCGTTCCAGGTATTTATTTTTACGACGCCTCGGTAGTGGCCATTGCAAAGTCTATACCACCCAGTCAACGGGGAGAATTGGAAATCACAGACATTAACAGCGCTTACTTAAAGCAGGGAAAATTAAATGTTCAAAAACTAGACGCCGGGATTGCCTGGCTAGACACGGGAACTTTTGAGTCTCTTAGACATGCGGCTCAGTTTGTAGAAGTCATAGAAACCAGACAGGGACTAAGCGTGGGATCTATAGAGTTGGCGGCTTATGAAATGGGCTATATAAGCAAAGATGCTTTTATTGCCTTGGCAAAACCATTGGAGAAAAGTGGCTACGGAAAAAACCTATTGAGAAATCTTCATTAGTATCATGAATAAAAACACTATGAACGCGACCTTAATGGAAAAACCCCTTTTGGCATGGCCTATATAGAAACCCCTTTAAAAGGTTGTTTTGAAATAACCCCAACCCTATTTAAAGACGCCCGTGGCTCTTTTTTTGAGGCTTTTAATAAGGCCCATTTTCAAGCGGCCACTGGAATTTCTTTTGAGGTAGCCCAAGAGAATCAATCTACTTCGGTGAAAGGAACCATCAGAGCCCTTCATTACCAAAAAGGTGACTACGCACAAGCCAAATTGGTTCGGGTACTAGAGGGAGACATTATAGATGTGGTGGTAGATTTAAGACCGGGCTCTCCTACCTATGGTCAACACCATCGAATACAATTAAGCGCTTTGAATCTCAAGCAGCTTTATATACCCAAAGGTTTTGCCCATGGATTTTCTGTGTTGAGTAAAATTGCTACAGTGGTGTACGCCTGTGACGCGCCTTATCAAAAGGATCAAGAAGGCGGGGTGTATTACGCAGACCCTTCCTTAAATATTGACTGGGGCCTTGGAGACAGCACCCCTTTATTATCTGAAAAAGACCAAGCCCTCCCGCTTTTAAAAGATATTTTATAATGGGGGAGTTGCTGCAAAAAGACAGGATCTTGGTCACTGGCGCTAGTGGCCAGTTGGGACAGTCTTTACAGTATGTCCTTCAACATCAGCTTAGCCATCAAATGACTTCCGATGTGCTGGACAGCACCCCTACCCATGAGCAAATGGCTGCTTTTGCGGCAGGACATGAATTTATTTTTTTAGACAGAAACCACTTAGATTTAAGCCCTAGGGAAACCTTTTCTAAGGATATTGAGGGACTCATAGACGAGCACTGGCCTAAGGCTTTTATACATGCAGCAGCATATACCCAAGTAGACGCGGCTGAATCTGACGAGCAAACCGCTTTTCAGATCAATGAACAAGCCACTGCACTGCTAGCCCAAGCCTGCGCCCAGCGAAATATTCTCTTTATTTACCTTTCTACAGACTTTGTGTTTGGCGGTAAAAACCCCCATCAAAAACCTTTTACGCCGGCAGATCCCATTGCCCCAGAAGGGGTGTATGCGCGCTCTAAAGCGGCAGGGGAAAAGGCGGTACACCGCGCTGCAGGACCTCATTATATTGTGCGTACCTCTTGGCTATTTAGTCCTTTTGGGCACAACTTTGTAAAAACCATGTTGCGTTTGGCGCAGCAAAGATCAGACCCTAAACTTCCAAGTATTTCTGTAGTAGCAGACCAATTTGGCTGTCCTACCTCTGCCTTAGATTTGGCTCGATGCCTAATACAACTGATCGCTTCAAAAGCCCAGCCTTATGGCATACACCATTACAGCAATGCAGGCCCTGCCCATTGGGCTCAGTTGGCTGGCGCTGTTTTTGAACAGCGTAATTTGCCCATCACAGTAAAACCCATTAGCACCAAAGATTTCGCAGCACCAGCGCCTCGCCCCCACTACAGCGTATTAGAAAATACGTTAGACCCAAAGGCAAGACCTTGGAAAGAAGCTTTGGCTGAGGTACTCAATATATTAAAGACCGCTTAATGCCCTTATAAAGTTCGCTCCATATGACGCATACAACACTGACAAAAAAAAGAATTTTAATCACAGGAGCCGCTGGCTTTTTAGGGTCTCACCTCTGTGATTTTTTTATCGAAAAGGATTTTCATGTCATTGGTATGGACAACCTCATCACGGGAGATTTAAAAAACATTTCCCACCTGTTCTCTTTACACAACTTTGAGTTTCACCACCACGACGTCACTACTTTTGTTCACGTGCCTGGTACCTTAGATTATATTTTACATTTCGCTTCTCCCGCAAGCCCTATAGACTATCTGAAGATTCCCATAGAAACCCTAAAAGTGGGTGCCTTGGGCACCCATAATTTATTGGGCTTGGCCAAGGAGAAAGGCGCTCGAATTTTAGTGGCTTCTACCTCAGAAGTGTACGGAGACCCTTTGGTACACCCACAAACAGAAGATTACAACGGAAACGTGAGCCCTGTAGGACCTAGGGGCGTCTATGACGAGGCCAAACGCTTTATGGAATCTATTACCATGGCCTACCACCGCTTTCACGGTCTAGAGACCCGTATTGTGAGAATCTTTAATACCTACGGTCCTAGAATGAGGCTCAATGACGGGAGAGTAGTTCCGGCTTTTATGGGACAGGTACTCAGAGGAGAAGACCTCACCGTATTTGGAGACGGCAGCCAGACAAGATCCTTTTGTTATATTTCAGATCAGGTAGCGGGTATTTACAGCCTGCTTATGTCTGATTACGCGGACCCTGTCAATATTGGAAACCCTCACGAAACAACTATTCTAGAATTTGCTCAGGAAATTCAACGCCTCAGTGGTACAGATCAAAAAATAGTCTTTAAGCCCCTACCTCAGGACGACCCACTCCAGCGAAAACCAGATATTTCACTGGCTAAAAAAGTATTGGATTGGACCCCTAAAGTATCTAGAGAAGAGGGTATTGTCAAGGTTTTTGATTATTTTAAGTCCCTGCCTTTAGAAGAATTAAACGCCAAGGCACACCGAGATTTTAAATAAATTCACGGAGAGCCAAAGGGTTTATCACACAAAGTGTATTTTTACAAAAATTTTTACCCCATGAATATTCTCATTCTAGGCGCCGGAGGGCGTGAACACACCATTGCATGGAAGCTCAAAGAAAGCCAAACCCCTACACAGTTGTTTGTAGCTCCTGGAAATGCAGGAACAGCTAAGATAGCGACTAATCTAGCGATTGGTGTCACCGATTTTCCAGCCATTAAGGAAGCAGTTTTGGCCCATGACATTCAAATGGTTGTGGTAGGACCAGAAGACCCATTGGTTTCAGGGATACATGATTTTTTTCTAGCAGACCCAGCCCTTTCGGATGTTCCTGTGATTGGCCCACAGAAAGCTGCTGCTGCCTTAGAGGGCAGTAAGGATTTTGCCAAGCAATTTCTCATGCGCCACCACATTCCAACAGCAGCCTATCAAGCTTTTACAGCTGCAAACTTGGAAGCGGGCTATGCTTTCTTAGACACATTACAGCCTCCTTATGTATTAAAAGCAGACGGTTTAGCGGCTGGTAAAGGGGTGCTAATTTTAGAAGACTTGGCAAAAGCAAAGGAAGAATTGAAAAACATGCTGGTAGACGCCAAGTTTGGCGCGGCCAGTACCACTGTGGTGATAGAAGAGTTTTTAGACGGTATTGAACTGTCTTGTTTTGTCTTAACAGATGGTAAAAACTATAAAGTACTCCCTACCGCCAAGGATTATAAGAGAATTGGCGCTGGAGATACGGGACTCAATACCGGAGGTATGGGGGCTATTTCTCCCGTCCCTTTTGCAGACCAAGCGTTTATGGATAAGATTCATACAAGGGTAGTGGCACCTACGATTCAAGGCTTAGAAAAAGACGGCCTCCCTTATAAAGGCTTTATTTTTATTGGCCTGATAAAAGTAGGGGAAGATCCTTTTGTCATAGAGTACAATGTGCGTTTGGGCGATCCAGAAACAGAGGTAGTCTTGCCTAGACTAAAAACAGATTTAGTCGCGGTCTTTAATGCCGTAGCCAAGCAAACATTAGATCAGATAGACTTGACAATAGATCCAAGAACAGCCACCACAGTGATGAGTGTTGCAGGTGGGTACCCAGAAGCCTATGAAAAGGGGCATGAAATTTCAGGCCTAGACAGCCCGAGCGATGCGCTGGTTTTTCATGCAGGAACCACTTTGAAAAATGGACGCGTGCTCACTAATGGCGGCAGGGTTTTGGCGGTAACAAGTTTTGGAAACGATTACAAAGAAGCTTTGTCCAGGTCTTACGATCGATTAAAAGGCATTTCTTTTAAAGACATATACTACAGAGAAGATTTAGGTTTTGATTTGGATTAAAGCCTAAAAAAAAGCCCGCTGAAAGCGGGCTTTTTTAATATGATACATGGCCTAAGCCTTAAGTATTAAATATAAGAGTGAGCAGAAACGTCTTTGTTTTCTTCTCCTGAATCACTGAAACCTTTTAATTGAAGCATCCAATATACCATTGCGGCAGCGCCAATGAGCATAAAAACCCAGTTCAGTGCGTTGGCTCCCCACCAGTTGTCCATACTGCGTAAGGCGTCAAAAGGCAAGAATAAAAAATCTACAAAAAGACTTTCAATGGCTTTAAAAAGAGAAATCATCATGACAATTTATTTTAAGTAGCCTCAATAAAACAAGGCCAACATTTTTATTATTTAGTGTAACTTTATCCTTGAGAAGGTTATTAAGCAACCTCTCAGTCTACAAAAGTATAAAATCTTCTCATGATAAGCCACATTTTTAGCAAAACAAAGCCTGTAAATTTTTTGCTGCTTACCTTCTTATTGGCTGTTTATATACTTTCTTTCGAGGGCTTTATAGGCATTGGTTCTGGGGACAACCGTGGTTTTTGGGCCTATTTAATGCAAAACATAGGTTTTTTCTTAAAAGGTTTGGCGCTTTTTGTTCCCGTACTCTTTCTCATAGACTTTATACTCAAAAGAAACAAACTGGTACTCACCCATAGCTACACCCTCTTTTATTTCGTGGTTTTTTGTGGTCTTTTTCCTGCTGTTTTTTCCCATACAGACTTCCTTTTGGCTCACTTTTTTGTCCTTCTAGGACTCAGGCGTATCTTGAGCTTAAAGACCAAGCAACGCTCTAGAAGAAAAGTTTTTGAAGCCTGTTTGTGGTTTTTGGTCGCCAGTTATTTTTATGATTGGACCCTATTATACCTCCTTGTTTTAGTGGCATCGCTCTTTATTTATGACAAAAACAATCCGCGGTATTGGGGATTAATTCTTTGGGCCATTTTGGTGTATGCAGTATTGCTTTGGGGGTTTGTTATTAGAGACAACTTTAGTTCTTTTTTCAATCAGCAGTATCTTTTTAATATTCCCCCCCAAGGGTTTTCTACTAAAATAAGCTTGTTAATTATTGGTTTTTTTGGTAGTAGCACCTTAGTGTTGTTGTGGAATTACAGCAGGAAAGCGAGCGCAAAAGTGGCTTCATTGGGGCGTAAAAATAGCTTGGCTATACTGACCTTGACCGGATTTTTAGGGGGGCTACTTTACCTCTTTTCTCCAGCAGACAACTACAGCGCATTAGTGTTTTCTTTTTTTCCCTTGGCTTTTCTTTGGAGTAACACCACGGAATTATTACCCAAAACTTGGCAGAAGGAAGTCATAATGTGGAGTATGTTAAGCGTACCCCTCTGGAGTTTAATCGTTTATTTGGTTCAAAATTAAATGGGTACCTTTGCCCAAAATCACTAGAATATGTTTGCTGCCACCGCTTGGAAAATTTTCAATGAAAGTATAGAGAAGTACCATCTTTTAGACCGTGTAGATCAGGAATTCCAGAACCCCCACGACGCTAAAGAGATTGCCCATTTACTCTACAAGAAAAACTGGATAGATACGGTACAGTGGCATTATGAAGACCTTATTCGTGACCCTGCCATTGATCCTGTGGGCGCCCTTGAGCTCAAACGAAAGATAGACGCCAGCAACCAAGAACGCACTGATTTGGTGGAGTACATAGACAGTTATTTCTATGAACAATACAAAGAGGTCAACGCACAGGCAAATGCGACCATTAATACAGAAAGTCCTGCATGGGCGGTAGACAGGCTCTCTATCTTGGCCTTGAAAGTATATCATATGAGAGAAGAGGTGCTCAGAGAAGACGCTAGCCCTTCTCACACAGCGCAGTGCCAAGAGAAACTAGAAGTGTTGCTCACTCAAAAGGAAGACCTCTGTTTGGCCATAGACCAGTTGTTGGCAGATTTTGAAGCCGGAAATAAGTACATGAAAGTCTATAAGCAAATGAAAATGTACAACGACGCAGACCTGAACCCAGTGCTCAGGGCTCAGAAATAAGGATTCCATTTAAACAGTCACCCCATTGCCAAGCTCAGAAAACTCCTCAAAAGCTTTAAAGCACCACTTATTGGTGATCCGGCTTTCTGCTATGGGAGATGTGGCTATTATGGCGCCTGTTTTAAATGCCTTAGTCACTCAGTACCCCCAGCTACAAATTAGCTTAGTCACTTTAGAAAAGTGGGCGCCTATCTTTAGGGACATTCCCAGACTAAAAACCATCCCGGTACATACCAAAGGTATTCATAAAGGCTTTACAGGAATTTGGTGGCTCAGTCAGTCGCTAAAAAATGAAGGCTTTAGGGCGGTAGCAGACCTTCACTATGTGCTGCGTTCCCGTCTCTTGTGTTTTTTTCTGTCTTTAAGTGGCTATAATTGGGCACATATAGACAAGGGTAGGGCAGAGAAAAAGGCCTTAACCCGCCTGGAGAACAAAGTGTTTAAACCCCTTACGCACAGCAGTATTCGCTATGCGGAGGTATTCAAAAAACTAGGTTACCCTGTGGTTTTAAACGCAACGGCTGTTTTACCCAAGCCACCATCTAAAGCACAAAGCACTTCCGAAAAGCCATTTAAAACCGTTGGCATAGCCCCTTTCGCTGCCCATGCAGGCAAGCAATACCCATTAAAGCTCCTAGTTCAGGCCTTAGAAATTTTTAGCCGTTTGGCTGGCAAAGACCAAAAAGAGATTCGTTTGGTGTTTTTTGGCGGAGGTCCTGTAGAAGCCCCAAAAATTAAAGCTCTCTGCGAGCAATTTCCCAACAGCAGCCACGCTTTGTCTCTTTCTTTTGAGCAAGAACTATCCCTGATTGCCCATCTGGATCTCATGCTAGCAATGGATTCTGGTAATGCTCATTTGGCTGCCATGTACGGTGTGCCTACCATGACCCTGTGGGGCAACACCCATCCCTACGCTGGTTTTGCGCCTGTTTTTCAGCCAGAAAATCACCAGTTGCTGCCGGACCGTAATCAGTACCCAGGCTTACCTACATCTGTCTTTGGAAAAGAAGTGCCTAAAGGATATGAAAAGGTCATGGAAAGTATAGATCCTAAGACGGTTGCCCATAAAATGAGGGAGTTGTTAGAAGTGGCATGGGCCAAATAGGCTAAAAAACACCCCAACCACTTTTTTAGGCCACTGTGCCCTGACAACTGCTTCCAGCACCTGCCGTACATCCGTAACAATGCTGAGAAATCACCACATCGCGCCCTTCTAATAAGGCAGTGTCGTAGTCCTTTATATGGCGGACCTTAGCAGCTACTTTGAGCCCTAACATCTGGTTAAAATCACAGTCGTAAAGGTAGCCGTCCCAACTCACAGAAAGGGTATTGGTACACATTACGCCCGCCACAGCCGCAGGATTGTAAGCGTCTACCAAGGCATACATATAGTCTTCAAAATTCCCAGAGGCCACCAAGTAGTCTAAAAAGCGTGAAATGGGCAGGTTGGTAATGGCAAATAAGGCGTTAAATTGAATCCCAAAATCGGTGTCCAACGCTTTTTTAAAGTCTTTTTCTAAGGCAGCCTGATCTCCAGGTAAATACGCCCCAGAAGGGTTGTACACCAGGTCTAATTTTAAGTCGTTTCCAGGCATGCCGTAACCCACTTTGTTGAGCATTTTCAGGGCTTCAATGGAGGCACTAAACACTCCATCTCCTCGCTGTTTGTCTGTTTTACCTTGGGTATAATGCGGCATGGAAGACACCACATGTACTCCGTGTTTGGCAAAGAATTCTGGCAGGTCATGGTATTTTTTGTTGGCCCTAATAATGGTGAGGTTAGAACGGACAATAAAGTCTTTTATGCCTGCGGCCGACGCCGCTTCTACAAACCACCTAAAATCTGGATTCATCTCCGGGGCGCCTCCCGTCAGGTCCAAGGTATGGGCCCCTGTTTGGGCAATCACGTTTAAACACTGTTGCATGGTTTCCTTGCTCATTACCTCCTTTCGGTCTGGGCCAGCGTCTACATGGCAGTGTGCACAGACTTGGTTGCACATATACCCCAGGTTTATTTGAAGAATTTCCAGTTTTTTAGCCCTTAAGGGAAACTGTCCTGTTTGAGCAATTTTGTCTTTAAAGAGCGGCAATTCTCCTTCTTTAAAAGGACCTGATTGTAAGAGGTCTAACTGCTTTTGGGTTTGGGCCAATTGGTGGCCTAGTGCTTTTAGAGATTTGGTGGCCATAGCATTTTTTAAAGGCAAAGGGCCTTTATTACATAGAGAGTTTGTTGTACTTGTTCATCATTTGTACGCCGTGTACTAGAGTAGCGCCACTTTCAATAGCAGCACCTGCGTGAACGGCCTCCATCATCTCCTCTTTAGTAATTCCTCTTTGTAGGCCGTCTTTGGTGTAGGCGTCTATACAATAAGGACATTTTACCACATGGGCTACTGCTAGCGCAATGAGCGATTTTTCACGGGCAGAAAGCGCCCCTTCTTGAAACACCGAGTTGTAGTAATCAAAGAATTTCTCGCCCAGTTCAGGCCCCCATTCAGAGATTTTACCAAATTTCCTAAGGTCTGCTGGGTCGTAATAATTGTTGTCCATTGCTTTGAGATTTTATTTTCTTACAAATACTTAGTAATCTTATTACTCATAGGCTTGGTGGTAGAGTAGAAGTAGTCTAGCAATTGGCCGTTTTCATCTACCAAATATTTTTGGAAGTTCCATTTTACAGAAGAGCTCACCTTGCCGTTTAGGGCCTTGTTGGTAAGCCATTTGTACAAAGGGTGTTGGTTAGGGCCTTTGACTTCAATTTTGTCTGTCATAGGAAAGGTCACGCCATAGGTGGACGAGCAGAATTCTTTAATGTCTTCATTGGTGCCAGGCTCCTGAGACATGAATTGGTTACAAGGCAGCCCAATCACCACCAATTTATCCTTGTACAAGGCGCTCATTTTTTCTAAGTCTTCGTATTGAGGGGTGAACCCACATTTAGAAGCCACGTTTACAAAAAGAATTTTCTTGCCTTTGTAGGCAGATAAGTCCATAGCGTTTCCGTCTATGTCCTCTAGGGCAATGTCATATAAATTCATAGCAGTTGAATTGTTTTGCGCAGCGAGCATTAAAGAAACACTCATGCAAAGGGTGAAAAGAATTGTTTTCATTATTTTTTGTTTAAAGCTACTAAAAAGCCACCAAATAAGTTGGGGTCCTTATCAAAAAAAAAAGACCTGCACGAGGCAAGCCTTTAAAATATGGTGTGGATGTTTTATTTTTTAAACGTCGTCAAAATCTACCGCAATCTCTGTGCTAGTCACCATCGCTTGACAAGAGAGCACTAGGCCGTCTGCAATCTCGCTATCTGTGAGAATTTGATTCTTAATCATGCTAGCAGAACCCTTAGTCACTTTACAGATACAAGAGCTACAAACCCCTCCCTGACAAGAGTAAGGTGCGTCTATGTCTGCCTTGATTATAGCGTCTAGCAAGATGGTTTTGGCGTCCATCTCAATAGTGCTGGTCTCTCCATCTACGGTCACTTCTACTGCTATGTTGCCTGCGGTCAAAGCACTTTCAGTAGCTTCCCCAGCTTCTGTGGTACTCTCTGTAGCAACAGTAAACAGTTCATAGTGAATTTGGTCTGTGGCCAAACCTGCTTTTTCTAAACTCTCAGTAGCCGTTTTAATCATGCCCTCTGGCCCACAAAGGTATGCAGCGTCAAAAGGATCGGTATCTATGTTTTTGAGCAGGTAGTTTATGGCAGCTGTGTCTATTCTTCCAAACAAAGAATTTTCTTCTTTGGCTTGGGAGTACACCCATTGTATTTTTAATTGATTGGGATAGGCCGCCTTTAGGGTTTCAACTTCTGAGCTAAACATCACGTCCTGAGGCGATTTGTTTCCGTAGATCAGGGTGAATGTATGTTTGGACCCACTGGCCAACACACTTTTGGCAATGGAGAGTATGGGGGTAATCCCACTTCCTGCAGCCACGCCTAAAATATGTACAGGTGCTGAGGTAGGCGCGTACAAGAAACGTCCTTGTGGGGGCATAATTTCTAAGACATCGCCTTTTTGAATGTAGCGGTTCGCGTAAGGAGAAAAGGCACCACCAGCCACTTCTTTAATTCCTACTGTGATAGACGCTTGTGGCCCTGAAACTGCAGGCGCAGAAGAAATAGAGTAGGCCCTACGCACTTCTTTTCCGTGTATCTTGTGCTTAATGGTAATATATTGACCCGCCTGAAAGGTAAAATCGCTTTGTAAATGTGCGGGAATTTCAAAGCTAATAGCCACCGATTGGGTGGTTAGATTTTCTACTTGAGAAACAGTCAAAGGGTGAAATGAGGTCATGGACTAAAATATTTTGTCCAAAATTACGCATTAAAGGGGGTTAAAAAAAGTCCCTTATTTTTTTCTTGTAACAAATGAACCACATTGGCTACCAACTAAAAAAGCATTAAATTTAAAGGATGATTTTACAATTTATTTCTTTGGAGTGGAAGTCCTTTATTAGGGCGGCCTCCTTTCAGACCAATGTGGCCATGAAAATCCTCATGGGTTTTGCAGCCTTGTATTTTATAGTAGTCTTTCTAGGCCTTGGCGTGGGGGTGTTTTTTATCATTGAAAAAATGGAATTGGGCGACCCTTTTGAGGTGGTTAATCGGTATATGATTTACTATTTGGCCTTTGATATGGTCTTTAGGTATTCCATGCAAAAAATGCCCGTGACCAATATAAAGCCCTTTTTGTATGTGCCGCTCACCAAAAACCAGGTGGTGCGCTTTTCGCTCTTAAAAACAGTGGTCTCTTTTTTTAATTGGTCCCATGCTTTTTTCTTTTTGCCTTTCTCTATTGTGCTTATCACCAAAGACTATCCCGCTTTGGAGGTATTGTTCTGGCATCTGGGAATGGCCGCACTTATTTATGCCAATAACTACATTAATGTATTGATCAACAGTATGTCTGGGGTATTTTATGCCTTTGTTGTGACTTTTATTGCTTTTGGTGCTGCCCATTACTTTGGTTGGTTTGACCTAACCTTATACACCGCCCCTTTCTTTAATTTATTGGGGAGCCATCTATGGGCTTGTCTTATCCCACTTGCTTTGTTGGGCATTGTGTCTAGGGCGGCCTTCCTGTATTTTAGAAAAAACATGTATTTAGACGCTGGTTTGGCCACCAAACAGGAAGAAGCCAGTACCCAGGAGTACGCCTTTTTAAATAGGTTTGGTAATTTAGGCACCTTTTTAAAGAATGACATCCGCTTGATTCTGAGAAATAAACGCTCCAAAATGGCCCTCTATGGTGGGCTTTTCTTTTTGTTTTACGGTTTGCTCTTTTTTACCGGCGCCATTGAAGTCTATGACGGCCCGGTTTGGAAAATATTTGCAGGAATCTTTGTTTCGGGAGGCTTCTTGTTCAATTTTGGTCAGTTTGTGCCGAGTTGGGATTCTGCTTATTACCCACTCATGATGAGTCAGAATATTAAATACCAAGACTATATAAAAGCCAAGTGGTACTTAATAGTCTTAGCCACCGCTGCGAGTATGGTACTAGCCATGCCCTACCTTTATTTTGGCCTGAACGCTTATTTGGCCGTTTTGGTGGGTGGGATATACAATATTGGGATAAACGGTTATTTGGTACTGTGGGGCGGCGCCTATATTAAAACGCCTATAGACTTGGCTTCTGGTAAAAAAGCCTTTGGAGACAAGCAGTCTTTTAATGCCAAAACCTTATTATTAACGGTTCCTAAAATTTTATTGCCTTTAGCGATCTATTGGGTGGTAGCCCTTTTTGCCTCCGAAGAATTGGCTTTTGCCTCTGTAGCATTGGCTGGTATTGTAGGCTATTTGTTTAAAAACAAAGTATTTGAGATTATAGAAAAAGTATACAAAAGCGAAAAGTATAAAACCATAGCTGCCTACAAGCAGACCAGTTAAATAAAGCATGACTCCTTTACAAGAGGCTTAAAAAAATATAAAGACAAGCGGCATTGCTGCTTTAACCACACGATATAAACCGATTAGATATGATCACTGTTCACGAACTTTCCAAGACCTATAAAGACCAAACGGTTTTAAACATCCCACATTTAGACATTCCAAAAGGACAGAGCTTTGGACTTGTTGGAAATAATGGGGCAGGGAAAACTACTTTTTTCAGTTTATTATTAGACCTCATTCAGCCCAGCACAGGGCATATAGATTCTCATGGAGTGGTGGTGAATACCTCGGAAGACTGGAAGCCTTTTACAGCGGCTTTCATTGATGAGAGTTTTTTAATAGGCTATTTAACCCCAGAAGAATATTTTTACTTCATTGGAGAATTAAGGGGTCAAGCCAAGGCCGATGTCACTGAGCTACTCACTCATTTTGAAGATTTCTTTCACGGAGAAATCCTAGGGCAAAAGAAATACCTGAGAGACCTTTCTAAAGGGAATCAGAAAAAAGTGGGTATTGTTGCTACTTTTATAGGTGCCCCAGAGGTGGTTATTTTAGATGAGCCTTTTGCCAACCTAGATCCAACTACTCAGATTAGACTCAAAGGGATTATTAAAGATTTGGCAGCAAAATCTGGTGTTACAGTCTTGGTTTCTAGCCATGACCTCATGCATGTGACCGAAGTATGTGAACGAATAGTAGTCTTGGAAAAAGGACAAATTGTAAAGGACATTGTCACGGCTCCAGCGACTTTAAAAGAGTTAGAAGCTTATTTTTCAGGGGCAGCAGCGCCTTCACCAACAGAGACCGAGGCGGCAGCAGACATCAGTCCTGAAGACAAG
Organism: uncultured Flavobacteriaceae bacterium; assembly: GCA_937136755.1. Taxonomy (GTDB): domain Bacteria; phylum Bacteroidota; class Bacteroidia; order Flavobacteriales; family Flavobacteriaceae; genus MAG-120531. Next base: position 57,584 of record CAKZOR010000084.1, read on the forward strand.
ACGTCATAAGACCATAGCGTGTTTGCCAGCGATCCCCCAGAAAAATAAATTTAGGGGCTACATACCAAAACCTTGCTTTTTTAGTTTTAGGTTTGTAGGTGCCTTATGAAGATCAAGACCACTCATAAAACAATGAATTTCCCAAACGGAGCATACCCCTTATTTCAAAGGGGGTCTCGTTGTGCTGTTTTGTTGTTTTTTAGCCTATTGCTGACTGCTTGTTCCACCAACAAAGACCGTTTTTTAAACCGAGAATGGCACGCCTTAAACAGCAAATTCAATGTGGTTTTTAACGGAGAAATGGCCTTTGAACAGGCTTGGGACGGACTTCAGGATGGTTATCAGGAAAATTTTTGGGAACCCCTTCCCATAGAGCGCTTTGCCCCAAAAAACAATACTCCACTAGCGTCAGTCTCTACCCAAAGTCCCTTTGCACTAGCGGAGCAAAAGGCCGCCAAAGCCATTGCCAAACACGGCATGACCATAAAGGGAGAAGAGAAAAATGACCAAATGGTTGCGGCTTACGCACTTTTAGGTAGGGCCAGGTATTACGACCAACGCTTTGTACCTGCTTTGGAAGCCTTTAATTATATTATTAGGCGGTACCCTGCTAGTAATAAACTCAATGAAGTGAGGGTGTGGAAAGAGAAAACCAACCTCAGGCTAGGCAATGAGGCCATAGCCTTAGAAAACATCAATAGGCTCTTAAAATACCGAAAATTAAAAGGCCAAGTCTTGGCCGATGCCTATGCCACAAGAGCCCAAGCACACTTAGATCTCCAACAGATAGACTCTGCTAGCTGGGACCTGAAAAGGGCACAGGCGTTTAGTAAAAAGCCCTTAAAAAAAGCCAGATACGGCTACCTCTTGGGGCAGTTGTATCAGACACAACAAAAAGAAGACAGTGCCCTTTGGGCCTATGAAAATGTAGTGTCGCTCAATCGTAGAATTTCACCCATTTTTTTAGTGCAATCCAAGCTTCAGATCTTGTTTTTAAAAGCTAAGGCAGGCAATACAGATAAAGAAGCTATAGGCGCTTTGAGCAAAATGGAGGATAATTGGGAGTACAAGAATTTTTTAGACCGTATATATTTTGAAAAATCACAACTGCTCAGGGCTAGAAATCAGGATTCTTTAGCCATTGTTTACGCCAATAAATCACTTAGGGCAACGAACCAAGACCCTAAGAGAAATGCGGAGAACTACCGATTATTGGCCCAAATTTACTTTGATCAAGACCGATTTGAAACAGCGGGTTTTTATTTTGACTCCCTGTCTCAAAACCTTGTAGAAAGCAGTATGGACTATTTCAGAACGAGAAAAAAATTATCTGGTATTGAAGACCTGGTCTATTACGAAAAGCAAATTGCGGCATCTGACAGTTTACTGAGGCTCGCCGCCATGTCTCCAAAAGACCAAGAAGCTTTTGTTCAAGAGATCATCAACACCGCCAAGCGCAAAGATTCCTTGTTGCAGTTAGACTATTTATCTGAACAAAACAATGGCCTTGAATCGGGTGTAGCAACGCCCTCCAAAGGCAATAAAAACACTACCAATTTAGCTTCTAATAGCATAGGTAGGCCTTCGAATTTTTATTTTTACAATACGAACAGCCTGGCCAGAGGGAGACAAGTATTTGAGCAGCAGTGGGGAGACCGCGGCTTGGCAGACAATTGGCGCTGGATCATTAGCCCAAAGACCATCGAGGACCAAACCGTTTCTCAAGCGCCATACAAAGGCGGGACTAATACGCCAGATAAATTGTTGCCAGCGCAAACTGCTTCAGCAACAGTTTTCAAGACAACAGAGGAATGGGCAGCCTTAAAAACAGCTTATCTAGACAGCATCCCAAAAGGAGCTCAAGCCATTGAAGCTTTAAATGCGCTTTGGGAAGAAGGGCATTATCAGTCAGGAAAATTGTACCAAGACTTTTTTAAAAGACCAGATCTTGCAGCGGACCGTTGGGGCGCATTGGTAGACAAACCCGCAACACCAAAAACTTTAGTCCCCACACTCTACGCCCTTTATATGCTTTATAGCGAAACGGGAAATATAAACGCAGCAGTGTTGCGGGACAGGATTATTAGAAACCATCCAGATTCAGATTACGCCAAAGTCTTGCTTAACCCAACTTTAGGGGCCCAAAAAGAAGCGGAGTTTAATAGTCGCTACAAGGCCTTATTGGCTTCTTTTGACACACAAGACTTTAGTGCGGTACTGCAAGAGAGTACCCAGTGGCTGTCTGAGTTACTAGAAGACCCTAAGGGCGCGCCCATAGCGCTTATCCAAGCCAATACCATCGGGCGCCTGTACGGCCTTTCGGCCTACAAGAGCGCCCTAAAAGAACTGCCCATAAAATACCCTAAGACCCCTGTAGCCATTGAGGCCCAAAAAAGTCTCGATCATTTTGAAGCAGACCCTCCCAATGCGCGTTTTGACCAACTGCCTACGGCAGACAGACATTATGTGGTCCTATTGCATGAAACTCCCCATGATTCTTTGGCCTGGAGCGCTTACCATAAAGAATTCGAGACATTGTTTCCTTCGCTTTCTGTGAGCAGGGAAGTGTTTTCGCCAGGAAAAACATTTTACGTAATCACCAAAATAAAAGACAAGGCAGCCGCGCAAAGCTTGGTTAAACACCCGTATTTTAAAACCAAAGCGTTAAAAAACCAAGAGATTTTTGTAGTTTTAGGGTCTCACTATAAAATCTTACAGCTCTATAAAAACATAGCAGACTATCGCAAGTATTTAATGGAGTCTTTAGATACCGATCAATAGGGAGCGCATTAAAGCAGAAAAATATGTTTTCAGAAAATAAAAAAGGACAAGATCAAGGAAGCCAGCCCAATAGAATAGAGGCCAACACCCATATAAAAGGAGATATTTCTTCTCAAGCAGACTTTAGAATAGACGGTGTGTTAGAGGGAAATCTGACTACTACAGGAAAGGTGGTTATTGGTGCCTCAGGGAAAATTACTGGTAATGTCTCTTGTGTTCAGGCAGACATTGCCGGAGGTTTTGAAGGAGAATTAGAGGTAGCGGAATTGTTGAATTTACAAGAAACCGCCAAAATAGAAGGTCAGATCTATACGCAAAAACTAGCCATAAGTCCAGGCGCAGTGTTTAATGCCAAGTGTAGCATGAGGCCCAAGGGCGTTTCTACGCTACATCCAGATGCGAAAACGCCACAACAACAAGAGGCTTCTATAGCCAAAAACGGCTAAGTTATCCTGGTGAAATAAACAAGACCCCCTTAGAACCCGCCATATGTCTAAAAACAGCTCTCCCAATGACCACCCCTTAAAGGCCTTGGCAAAAGTATCTGGAATGGGTATTCAAATGGGCTTGACTATTTATGGGGGAAACTTATTGGGTCGTTGGTTGGATCAAAAAATGCAATGGAGTTTTTTAGAAATAAGCCTGACACTTTTGGCCATAGCAGTGGCCATCTACGCAATGATCAAACAAGCCAAACAGCTGTAGTATAGCCCTGTAGCCCCCTGAATCTCTATGAATACATTATTTCTAGAAGACCACTTTTATTTTAACGCCATAGCCAGTGCCTTAGTGGTGTTCATTTGTTTTTTACTTAGCAAAAGCTCTAAAACCAAAGACTATGTGGGTTTTATATACTTATTTGGCATACCGCTAAAAGGGGTGTTTTATTACAAACGCTTTCCATTCTTATTTTCAGAAAAACTCGCTCTAGGTCCAGAGGAAAAAGTGAGTATTCTAATGCCTATGTTACTTTTTTTAGCGGTGGAGGTTTTATTTCTTTCAAAAATATTGAAGCAAAGCCCTTCAGGACAGATTTAATCTATAAATAGGGTTTGTTTTTTGTAGAATATGCTTACATTTGCGCAAAATTTTTTAGCGTCTATTTTATATTTTCATGAAGAATAAAACCACAAAATACCGCCAGATCTTTGCCTTATTGGTATTAGCGTTCACGACTACTTTTGTTTCGTATGCCAATTCGGATCCACAAGAAGGAGGAATTGTAGACACCAAGAGTGAGGTAGAAGCATATATTTTACACCACATTAAGGATTCTCATGACTTTAGTTTGTTTTCTTATTCAGACAGCGAAGGAGAAAGACATCACTTTGGTTTTCCATTGCCTGTGATTGTGAAGACCAGTAAGGGAATTATTTCATTTATGTCTTCTGCTTTCCATCATGACGACAACGGTCATGTGGTCGTTGAAAAAGACGGATTAAACTTAGTAAAGCTTCACGGTAAAATATACGAATTGTCAGAGGGCGCCACAGAAGTTGCCTTTGATGAGGCGCACCACCCCACAAATGCTACTCAAACCTTAGATCTTTCCATTACCAAAAGTGTTATGGGAATTTTAATGATAGGCGTATTGTTGTTGTTGGCCTTTTCTTCTTTGGCAAGACAATACAGAACCAAACAAGTGCCTACTGGTTTTGGTAGGGTGTTGGAACCATTGGTATTGTATGTTAGAGATGAGATTGCTAGACCCAATATTGGGGAGAAAAAATACAGAAAGTTTACGGGTTACTTATTAACCGTGTTCTTCTTTATTTGGAGTCTAAACCTAGTAGGGCTAACCCCTTTAGGGTTTAATGTTACTGGTCAATTGGCAGTAACGGCTGCCTTAGCAGTACTGACACTTGTGATATACACCGCAAATGGAAATAAAGACTATTGGTTGCATATTTTATGGATGCCAGGAGTACCCTATTTATTGAGACCTGTTTTGGCTATTATTGAATTGGCAGGAGCCCTTTTAATAAAGCCTTTCTCTTTGTTGGTGCGTTTGTTTGCCAACATATCTGCTGGACACATTGTGGTGATGAGTTTAATAGCGATCATGTTTACCCTTAGAGAAACATTAGGCGTTGTGGGGGCTACTTCATTGTCTTTTGTGTTGTCTTTCTTTATCACATTAATTGAAGTATTGGTAGCCTTTTTACAAGCCTATATTTTTACCATGCTCTCTGCCTTATTTATTGGTATGGCAGTAGCAGAACACGAACATCATTAACAAACAATATAAAACGAAAGCTTTAAAGAGCGTTTTTTTAATTTAATATAAATCATTTACTATGTACAACTTAATTGGAGCAGGTTTAATCGTTATTGGAGCTGGAATTGGATTAGGACAAATCGGAGGAAAAGCAATGGAAGGTATTGCGCGTCAGCCTGAGGCAGCCGGTAAAATTTCAACTAACATGATTATCATTGCAGCACTTTTAGAAGGTTTGGCCTTTGGTGCATTGTTCTTAGGAAAATAAGAACTTTTGAAAAAATTTCATTCTCTACGGCGATTGGCCGTAGAGAATGTTTTTTAAATTAAAAAAAGCAAACCCCTTTTTATGGAAACTTTATTAAACGACTTTTCACCAGGACTATTTTTAGTGTCTACCATATTATTGATAGCACTTATTTTATTGATGGTAAAATTTGCCTGGAAACCTATTCTAACGGCTTTACAAGAACGTGAAGAAGGCATTCAAAATGCTCTGGATAGTGCTGCAAAGGCTAAAAAAGACATGGAAAGCTTAACGGCCAATAACGATCAGTTATTAAAAGACGCTAGAGCAGAAAGAGAAGCCATGCTTAAAGAAGCCCGTGAATTAAAAGAAAAAATGATCGCTGACGCTAAGGAATTGGCCAAATCAGAAGGAGATAAAATGTTGCAACAAGCGCAAGAAGCTATTGAATCTGAAAAGAAAGCGGCTGTGGCAGACATAAAGAAGCAAGTAGCTACTTTATCTGTAGCGATTGCTGAGAAAGTAATCAAAAGTGAATTGTCTAACGGAGACAAGCAGCAGAAATTAGTTTCTGACGCCCTCGGTGATATGAAATTAAACTAGCATTATGACCAACTCTAGAGCTGCCATACGTTACGCAAAAGCTTTGTTACAACAAGCCCAAGAGACTGAGGTCTTGGAGGCGGTTGCAGCAGACATGCAAGAAATGGCTACTATTATTGGAGGCAATGAAGATTTTAAATCTTTTTTAGCCAACCCTACATTGACTGCAGCTCAAAAGCAAGCAGGATTTGAAGCGGTATTTACGACAGTACACCCATTGGTTGCCCATACTTTTAAAGCTTTGTTAGACAATAAACGCTCAGGACTTAGCTTGGCGGTTGCAGTAGCGTTTACAGAATTATACGAGGCGGCACAGGGAAAGGCCAATGCAGTAGTGACGTCGGCTGTAGCGTTAAGCGAAAGCCTAGAAAAAGAAATAAAAGAAAAGGTAGCCAAATTAATCAATAAAGAGGTGACCATTACCAATCTAGTAGACCCAAGCCTTTTAGGTGGGTTTATTTTAAGAGTGGGAGATTTACAATACAACGCAAGTGTTGCTGCTCAATTGCAGCAGTTAGAAAGAGAATTTACAAATATCTAGAACATGGCAGGAGTAAAAGCCGCAGAAGTATCTGCAATTTTAAAAGATCAATTAGCAGGATTTAATGCACAAGCCTCTTTGAACGAGGTGGGCACTGTATTACAAGTAGGTGATGGTATTGCCCGCGTATACGGTTTGTCTAATGTGCAATATGGAGAATTGGTAGAATTTGACGGGGGCGTACAAGGAATTGTATTGAACCTAGAAGAAGACCATGTAGGGGTAGTATTATTAAGCCCATCTAGAGCCATTACGGAAGGAACTACCGTTAAGCGTACCGAGCGTATTGCTTCTATTAAGGTAGGAGAAGGTATTGTAGGACGTGTGGTAGACACTTTAGGACAGCCTATTGATGGTAAAGGTCCTATAGAAGGAACTGTTTATGAAATGCCATTGGAGCGTAAGGCACCAGGGGTTATTTTCCGTCAGCCAGTAACAGAGCCATTACAAACCGGAATTAAAGCGATAGACGCCATGATCCCAGTGGGTAGAGGACAACGTGAATTGGTGATTGGGGACCGTCAGACTGGGAAGACTACGGTTTGTATTGACACCATTCTAAATCAAAAAGAATTTTATGACGCCGGTGAGCCAGTGTACTGTATCTATGTGGCCATTGGTCAAAAAGCATCTACAGTAGCTGCCATTGCGCAGACATTAGAAGATAAAGGCGCTTTGGCTTATACGACTATTGTAGCAGCTAACGCATCTGATCCTGCACCAATGCAAGTATACGCTCCATTTGCGGGTGCTGCTATTGGGGAGTATTTCAGAGATACGGGTAGACCCGCTTTAATTATATACGACGACCTTTCTAAGCAAGCAGTTGCCTATCGTGAGGTATCTTTATTGTTAAGACGTCCACCGGGACGTGAGGCATACCCTGGAGATGTATTCTTCTTGCACTCAAGATTGTTAGAGCGTGCTGCTAAGGTCATTGCAGACGACGCCATTGCAAAAGACATGAACGATTTACCAGATGCCTTAAAGCCTATCGTTAAAGGAGGTGGTTCACTAACAGCATTGCCAATTATTGAAACACAAGCAGGAGACGTTTCTGCTTATATTCCTACCAACGTAATTTCTATTACAGATGGTCAGATCTTCTTGGAGCAAGATTTATTTAACCAAGGGGTTCGTCCTGCTATTAACGTAGGTATTTCGGTATCTAGGGTAGGGGGTAACGCACAGATTAAATCCATGAAAAAAGTAGCAGGTACGCTTAAATTGGACCAGGCGCAGTTTAGAGAACTAGAGGCTTTTGCTAAATTCGGTTCTGACCTAGATGCGGCTACTTTAAACGTGATTGAAAAAGGACGTAGAAACGTAGAGATCTTAAAGCAGGCTCAAAATGACCCTTTCACCGTAGAGGATCAAGTAGCGATTATTTATGCAGGTTCTAAAAACCTTTTAAAGAAGGTACCTGTAGATCAAATCAAAGCGTTTGAAACAGCCTATATTGAGTATTTAAATGCGAAGCACAGAGATGTGTTAGACCAATTAAAAGCAGGAAAATTAACAGATGAGGTAACAGACACGCTTGCAGCGGTTTGTGAGGAATTATCTGCTAAATACTAAGCCAAACTAAGGAAAACCAGACATGGCAAACTTAAAAGAAATACGTAATAGAATAGCCTCGGTATCTTCTACCATGCAGATTACTTCTGCCATGAAGATGGTTTCTGCGGCAAAGCTAAAAAAAGCACAAGATGCTATTACGGCCATGCGTCCTTACTCAGACACCCTTACAGATTTATTACAGTCTTTGAGTGGTAGTATTGAAAGTTCAGACGCAAGCAAGTATGCAGCCGTTCGTGAGGAAAATAAAATCCTATTGGTGGCCATTACTTCTAACCGTGGTCTTTGTGGTGCTTTTAACACCAATGTGATTAAACAAGCACAGCATTTAGCTAAAGAGGCCTATGCTGGAAAAGAAGTTTCCGTTATGGCTGTAGGAAAGAAATCTGCAGATATTTTAGGAAAAAACTTTCCTTTGGTATCTAATGAAAGCGCCATTTACGAGGACCTTAGTTTCGCAAATGTCAGTGAGATTGCAGACCGCTTAATGAATGACTTTGCTACAGAGAAGTTCGACAAAATTGTCTTGATCTACAATAAATTTAAAAACGCGGCCACGCAAATAGTCACTACAGAGCAATTTTTACCCATTGTTCCCGTAGTAGGAGCCGCAGCTGAATCTGATTATATCTTTGAGCCTGGAAAGGCAGAGATTGTAAGTGAATTGGTGCCAAAAGCATTAAAAACACAGCTTTTCAAAGGAATCAGAGATTCTTTTGCCTCCGAACACGGCGCTAGAATGACTGCCATGCACAAGGCTACAGACAACGCTACCGATCTTAGAGATCAATTGAAATTAACGTACAATAAAGCACGTCAGGCAGCTATTACCAATGAGATCTTAGAGATTGTTGGGGGCGCTGAGGCTTTAAACGATTAATTATTTAGCCTGTCTTAAATGCTTTTTTTACAGGGCATTAGCGATAAATAATACACAAATAAACCCCAGCTTGCTGGGGTTTTTGTATTTTTAAACCCAACGATTTGCCATAAGGCCCAAACGAACACAGCTTGTTTAAAAAATTATTTGCCCAGACCTTTGTCTATGGAATAGCGACTGTACTGCCAAGAATGTTATCCTTCTTGCTTCTCCCGCTCTACACCGATATTTTGGCCACGGCTGGTTTTGGAGAGGTCACCGTTATTTTTTCTTGGTTTGCCCTTTTTAATGTGCTGTTGGCTTATGGGATGGAAACCGCTTTTTTTAGGTTTTACAGCAACTCACCCAACAGGCAAAAGGTAGTGGCTACTTCCCTTTGGTCTATTGCAGCGTCCACCTTTGTTTTTGTTTTAATAGCCGCTATGGCGCTGCCTTCTCTGTCTTCATTGACAGACATTAAATTGGAATACTTAGGCTATGCCATTGCCATTATGGGTTTAGACGCCCTGGTAGTTATACCCTTTGCTAAACTCAGGGCAGAAGGACGCCCTATGAAGTACGCGGTCTTAAAAACAGCGAATGTAGGACTCAATTTAGGACTCAATATTTTATTTCTAGTGGGCCTGCCGTACTGGGCAAGTGTAGAGGGTCCCATAGATGCTGCTGTAAATGCTTCTTTGGCTCTTGGAGCCGATGCCTCTTTCACTGCAGACCCTATCCTTGAAAATAGCGCCTCCATACGCCAGTGGCTTGGGGGCCTCTATAGACCTAATTTTGAGATTGCCTATATATTTATAGCCAATACTATAGCCTCTGCCAGTACTTTTATATGGCTTTCGGGTCAATACAAAGGACTGCGTTTTGGTTTTGACACCGCTCTGTTCAAACGCATGTTGCGATACGCATTTCCTGTGATGATTGCTGGAATAGCTTTCACCATCAATGAGGTATTTGACAAAATTTTATTGGCCAAACTATTGCCTGAAGCTGTGGCTGCTAGTGAACTCGGTAAATACGCCGCTTGTTACAAATTGGCTTTGTTCATGACCCTTTTTGCCACCGCTTTTAGAATGGGAATTGAGCCTTTTTTCTTTAGCCATGCCAAGTCAAAGAACCCCCAAAGGGCCTATGCCGTGATTACCCAGTATTTTGTGATTTTTGGCAGCGTGATTTTTCTAGGGGTATTGGTGTATATAGATCTTATAAAAACCTTGTTTATTAGGAATTCAAGCTATTGGGAAGCCATAGAAGTGGTGCCCATCATTTTACTGGCCAGTTTATTCCTGGGTATTTACCACAACCTATCCGTTTGGTACAAAGTAACAGACCAAACCCATTATGGGGCCTATATTTCTATAGGAGGCGCTGTCATTACCCTTGTAGTAAATTTTATAGGCATTCCAATCATAGGATACTATGCGGCAGCCATAGCTACTTTAGCTGCTTATGGGAGTATGGCCATGGCCTCGTATTTCATAGGGCGTAAAAAGTATCCCATAAATTATCCTTTGGGAAAAATAATGGGTTACTTAAGTGCTGCGGTCTTATTGGGCAGCCTTTCCTTTTATGTCTTCCCTGGGCAAATGGTTTTAGGAAATCTATTTTTAGGGGGATTCCTTCTAATAACAGCTGGTTTAGAGTTTAAAAATTTAAAAAAATTAAGAAGTAATGAGGATTAAGATCATCAACAAAAGTGCCCACGCACTTCCGTCTTACGAAACCATAGCGGCCGCTGGAATGGATTTAAGGGCCCACCTTTCTGCGCCCGTCACCTTAGCGCCTATGGAGCGAAAAGTAATCCCCACAGGGCTACATATTGCTTTGCCAGCCGGTACAGAAGCACAAGTAAGGCCTAGAAGTGGCTTGGCTGCCAAACATGGGATTACGGTCTTGAATGCACCTGGAACAATAGATGCAGATTATAGGGGAGATGTAGGCGTTATTCTTATAAACCTTTCCACAGATCCTTTCACCATAGAAGACGGGGATAGGATTGCCCAAATGGTCTTGGCCAAATACGAGCGCACCCAATGGGAACTAACAGATACTTTGGAAGACAGTGAAAGAGGTTCTGGTGGTTTTGGAAGTACTGGAGTTAAATAAGCCTGACAAGAATTGGCGGCGCTTCTAAAACAGGACTCCTGCAATTTCGCTGTATTGGATGTATACAAGGAGCCAATGAATTGGCGCTGTCTAACAGAACTAATCTTGGCACCAAAATTGTATCTTTGTAGGGTATTACTTCAAAAAAATCAAAAGGCATGTCTTGGAATATCGCTCTGTACAAAAGGTTTTTCTTCTTTGCTATAACACTTGCTTTAACGGCTTGTGGCACTAAGAAGGGCGCTCTTGAGGCGCGTTCTGAATCTGCTGGGCTAAAAAACTTAAGTGCTAAATCAGTCATTAAAAACCATTACGCAGCTTCTGGAAATTTTAAAACCTTAAGCGGTAAAATGAAAATTGATTACAAAAGTGGTTCAACCAGCCAAGGAATTCCAGCCACTTTTAGGATGGAGCGAGATAAAACCCTCTGGATTTCGGTGTTTTTCGGTATGGGTAAAGCACTTATTACACCAGATAAAATAGCCTTTTATTCCAGTGTTAACAAGCTTTCCTTTGAGGGAGATTTTACTGATTTGAGCCATTTTTTAGGTACGCCCCTAGATTTTAATATGGTCCAAGGTCTTTTGTTGGGAGAAGCTGCCTTAGATTTAAAGCAGCAGCGATTTAATGTAGAGCCCACGGCTCAGGTATACCGTTTAAAACCTCAGAAAGCCCAGGCATTGTTTAAGCTTTTTGTAGACATAGATCCCAAGAATTTTAAAGTATCCCAAACACAAATAAGCCAAGGAGGCTCAGAAAACAATCTCAGCATTCAATACCCTTCTTATACGGAAATGGATGGTCTTTTACTACCCAGTGAAATTGCAGTATCTGCACAGACAGCCAAAACAGAAACGACTGTAGCGATTAGCTATAAAAATATTAGTGTGAACCGCTCTTTGTCCTTTCCCTTTAAAATACCCAAGGGATTAAAAGCCTTAGAACTCAAAATGGATACAGAATAAATACCAGTTAACCACCAAAAACATATGGCCAAATAATCTTTAAAAACCTATAACCCCCTAAATTCTGTAACAGCTGTTCAAAACCCCCATTCCTTAAATGCATTACAAGAAATCTTTTATAACCATTCTTTTGTCGTTGTGCTTTCTAGCCATAGCGCCACAAGCTTTTGGACAAACTAAGGATCAAAAAGCACTAGAGGCTAAAAAAAGTGCCCTAGAAAAGGAAATAAAAGAAATGAACCGTCTACTATCTGTAAAAAAACGGGAACGTGGTGCAGTATTGGAAGATTTAGAGACGGCTAATAAAAAAATTAAGGTCAGAGAGCAACTCATTAGACTCACCAACCAACAAGCCAATTTACTTACAAGACAAATTAGCGCCAATCAAAAAGAAGTGAAGGACCAACAAAAGGCCTTAACAGCACTAAAAAAAGAGTACGCGCAAATGATTCAAAAGTCCTATTTGCACAGAGCCCAAGAAAACAGGTTACTCTTTCTACTCTCGTCTAAGAATTTCTATATGGCCTACAAGCGCCTGCAATACTTAAAGCAGTACCAAGCTTATAGGAAAAAGCAAGGGGAAGGGATTGCTGTTCAAACTAAAGCACTAGAAGAGAAGATCAGCTCTTTGAATAGGCAGCGCAAAGCCAAAGAGGCTTTGGTGTTGTCCAACACAGCCGCCAAAAAGCAACTCCTTTCAGAAAAGCAATACAAGGCTAAGGTATTACAAGACATTAGGCAAAACGAAAGGAAATACACTGCTGCCATTCGAAAGAAGCAAAAAGAAGCGAAGGACCTAGAGAACAGAATTGAAGCATTGATCAAGGCGGCTATCGCTGCTGCGAATAAAAAAGCCAAGGGGGTAAAAGGGGGCGCTAATTTTTTACTGACCCCTGAGGCTAAAAGAGTGGCTAATAATTTTACCGCCAATAAGGGGAAGCTCATTTGGCCTTTGGAGAAAGGATTGCTTAAAAGAGGTTACGGCGTCTATTCAGATCCTGTGTACCCTGGGATTAAACACCAGAATAATGGTGTGACTATTGCCACAGAAAAAGGCACACAGGCCAGGGCAATTTTTGAAGGAGAGGTCATTGCTATTATGGCGGTCCCAGGAGGAAATTTAGGCGTGCAAATCAAGCACGGAAATTTTATAAGCACTTATTATAACCTAAAAACATTAGGGGTAAAAAAAGGAGATCTTGTCAAAGAGAAGCAATCTCTAGGAGAAATTGCCTCTAACGATTCTGAAGGCCAGACGATTCTAAAATTCTATTTGTATCAGAACAGCACTAGGCTAAACCCACAAGAATGGGTGTTTAATTTAAAATAAAAATTAGTCTCATTATATTGAGACTGTTTTTTTGTATGGATGACTTGTTTAATTTAGCAGTATTGAATTGGTAATTAAAGCAAGACATAATACCCAAACAACTTACCTACTAAATGCTTTACCCTCCACCGCATTTCTGCCGTGGAGGTTTTTTTTGAGATCATTTGACGGCTGTTTTTCTAATACGCAGTTTTTTTTAGGGTAAACGATACATTTTTTTAGTCTCATTTGACTGCTGTATTTCTGCTGTTCCGTTTTTTTGATGTGAGCTAGGCCGTTAATTTTTGTCCTTGAGTGCAAACCCTTAAACAAGGATATTGTAATTTTAAGCCATGAAAAAAATACTCCCTCTCTTAGTCATTATTTTATTGTGGTCTTGTGGCAATGAGACTACAAGCCCTAATTCGGTTCAAGATCCTGCACTGGAAACCACAGAAGTTGTGTTGTTTGCCTTAAATGATATGCATGGTAAAATAGACCGTTTTTCTAAGGTGAAA
>CAKZOR010000085.1 GCA_937136755.1 uncultured Flavobacteriaceae bacterium
CGTTGGTGACGATGGTAACCACCGTCTAAATATACTCGAAGTACAAAGATTAATACGTTTTATGCCAAAGGTAGTTATTGCAGTAGTTCCTGGCTGGGCAGTAGGAGGAGGGCACAGTCTCCACGTGGTATGTGACCTTACTCTAGCCAGTAAAGAGCATGCTATATTTAAACAAACAGATGCAGACGTGACCAGTTTTGATGGGGGCTACGGATCTGCCTATTTGGCTAAAATGGTGGGGCAGAAAAAGGCCAGAGAAATTTTCTTTTTGGGAAGGAATTACAACGCTCAAGAAGCTTTTGATATGGGTATGGTGAATGCTGTTATTCCCCACGATTCGCTTGAATCTACCGCATATGAATGGGCACAAGAGATCCTTGCAAAATCTCCAACAAGCATTAAGATGTTAAAATTTGCCATGAACCTCACAGACGACGGTATGGTAGGGCAGCAAGTATTCGCAGGAGAAGCCACTAGACTAGCCTATATGACAGATGAAGCCAAAGAAGGCAGAAATGCGTTTTTAGAAAAGAGACCACCAAACTTTGACAAGGACAGTTATATCGCCTAAAAAAAACGATTAATATATTATTCAACAGCCGCAACAATGGCTGCAATAAAATCATTGGCTCTGTAATCTGGACGCTCTCCTAAACCAGTCCTTACAATCACCAAGTCCTTTGAAGGAATGACATAAACATGTTGTCCGTCATGTCCATTGGCACTGTAGAGATCTCTAGGAACATCTTTTAAGTTACCGTCTGCATTGAGCCAAAAATGAGCACCATATGCTCCATTAGAAGCCTTTGTAGGCGTGCTAATGTAATTCACCCAGTTTTCACTAAAAATTCTAGAACCATCCCAAACCCCGTTTTGCAAGTACAGTAAACCGAATCTAGCCCAATCTCTTGTGCTGGCCCATCCGTAGGAGGAACCAACAAAAGTTTGCGCCATATCAGTTTCAATCACCATGGAATGCATTCCAATTTTATCGATTAATTGTGCGTAAGGGAAATCTAAGTATTGCTGGGCGTCTGAACTAAATGATTTAAGGTATTTAGATAAAATATTCGTAGTCCCTGAAGAATACGACCAAATGTTACCTGGTTTTGCAATGCTAGGCCTATCAATAGCCACCTGTGCCATATCTGACTCGTTAAACAACATATTGGTCACGTCTGAAATGACCGAATAATCCTCTTCAAAAGCCAAGCCGCTTTGCATTCTCAATAAATCATCAATGCTAATACGAGCCCTTTCATCATTGGCCCAATCTTTCAAAGCCACAGGATCGCTCACTTTTAAATTGCCCTGGTATTCTAGAATTCCATAAATTGTTGCCATGATACTTTTGGTCATAGACCAGCCAAGAACGGGCGTATCTGGACCAAACCCATCTATGTATTTCTCCCCGATAAGTTGCCCCTTGTATAGTATAAGTGCAGACCTTGATTTCTGAATATGGTTGTCTTCAAAAACAAGCGCCAAGGCATCTTGAATGGCTAAATAATCCACAGTAGGCAACACGGTATCCAGTGGCGCTAAATGCCCTATGGGATAGGGTTTTTCAATGGGTGTTAGATTTCTCCTGGGGATTAAAAAATTATCCAAATCAGAAGGAGAAACCCCTTTAGGCAAAAGAATAGCTCCCAAGCCTTCTTTGTAAATGGCTTCACGTTTTTGTAAACCAAAAACGCGCGCCGATGCCTTATTCATTGGATAATCCAACTCATTTGTAGCCAATTTAATGTTGGGGATATTGTTGTCATTTGCCTCGATATAGCTTTTAGAATGTCCCGCTATAAAAGCTGAACTGGCTATGTACTTTGAACTATAACCAGATATTAGTGTTAATTTGGGGTAATTAAAACCCAAAGCGATAGCAACCAATAAAAATAAAATTCCAGCAATCCTTTTAAACCATTTCATCTCAGTAGCATTAATTGCTCTAAAATAGTGAAATAGCTTAGACTAATCTCTTTTTATCCAAATTTTATCAGGACCAATAGTACAAGTCGCCAAGTACTCAAAGCGGCATTGGGTAGGAGGGATTAGCGATAAAAAATCTTTGCCTTGCTTATCTGAATAAAGGAAGTAAGTTTCTCCTATGATGGGCTCAAAACTAAATTTTGAACTGTAAATTCTCTTATTAAAGTCATATGAATCCATCATTTGAGCGTACTGTTCCTTTAAAGCATTAAATTGGGCTTTAAACTCATGATTGACTGTTTGGACTTGTGTATTTTTCCAACTGCTTACATCTGGTGCAGTAATCTGTGGAGCACCAACACCCGTAGCATAGGGTAAGATATGGGCGTTGTATTGCTGTTTGTCCTTGTCATAAACAACAGCATCTGGTTTTTTTGATTCTTTCATAGCCCTACAAAAGTACAATAAGTCAAGTCAATTATAAAGTCTTAAGGGAATAATCAAATAGATCTTATATCATATCAAATATTTGTAGCTTTATAACATAAAAACAATTCGCATGCGGTTATTAATATGTTTTATTGGATTACTTTTTTTAAATTCTTGTGCCATAACAGTTCCAATTGTAGACAAACCCATAGTCTTTAAGGAGCAACGAAAAAAACTTACTAGGGAATACTTAGAGAATAGATATGGAATAACTCAGGAAAATATTCAAATAAATCCCAAAATGATTGTGGTGCATTGGACAGCAATTCCTACGCTTGAAAAATCATTCGATGCATTTTACAATGAGTCTCTTCCCAATTGGAGGCCGGAACTAGTGAATCAAAGTGCCCTAAATGTGTCTGCTCAATTTCTTGTAGATCAAGATGGCACTATTTATAGACTTATGCCAGAAAACCACATGGCCAGACATGTAATAGGGTTGAACCATGCCGCTATTGGTATTGAAAATGTTGGAGGCACTAAAGAAGCACCACTGACAAAAGCGCAATTAAAATCTAATATAAAATTAATTAAATACTTGAAAACGAAGTATGCAATTAACTATCTTATAGGTCATTATGAATACACTTTGTTTGAAAATCATCCTCTTTGGAAGGAAGTAGATGAGAGGTATAGAACACAGAAAACCGACCCTGGAGAAGCCTTTATGGAAAAAATCAGAAAGGCTACTGCAAAGTTAAAGTTTAAGACGAATCCTTCTCTTGTTCCCTAATTATTTATTGAATACAATAGATCAATACTTAATACAAAACAGCACCCAAACTATTTATCCATGAATTCACGCAACAGATCAGCTTTTATTATTCCTTTATTGTTACTTTTTGTTTCTATGACTGCATTGGCACAAGACCAATTGGTCAATGATTTGGTATCACAGTATGAAAACTTTAAAGAAACTTCCTTAAATAAAAGAAGGATTAAACATAAAGACCTTCAGCCTCTTATCGAAAAATACAAAAATCAAGCTGGAATAACAGTCACTAAAGTAGGGGAGTCCATAGAGGGAAGAAGCCTATCTTTATTGAGCTTAGGAAGTGGAGACACCGATGTTTTTCTCTGGTCTCAAATGCATGGAGATGAGCCTACAGCCACCCAAGCAATTTTTGACATATTAAATTACTTTTCATCAGAGCAAAAAAACAACGCGAAAAAATTACTTTTAAAGAAATTGAGGTTTCATTTTTTACCTATGCTTAATCCAGATGGTGCTGAAGTTTTTACCAGAAGAAACGCCTTAGGGATAGATATTAACAGAGATGCATTGGACTTGGCATCGCCTGAAGGGCGAACTTTGAAAAGGGTTAGAGATAGTTTAGAAGCAGATTTTGGGTTTAACTTACACGACCAAAGTAAGTATTACAATGCAGAAAGGACTGACAAACCAGCGACCCTTTCTTACTTAGCGCCTGCTTATAATTATGAAAAAGATATTAACGGGGTCAGGGGGAACGCCATGAAAGTAATTGTGCTCATGAATGCATTGGTTCAAGATTTTGCACCAGGTCAGGTGGGGCGTTACAATGATGATTTTGAGCCCAGAGCATTTGGAGATAACATTCAAAAATGGGGTACTTCTGCTATCTTAATTGAGTCTGGTGGTTTTTTAAACGATGCAGAGAAGCAGAAAATAAGACAATTGAATTACGTCTCTATTTTAGCAGCTCTTTATAGTATAGCTACAAAATCCTATGAAAAAATTGATTTGGCTGACTATGAAAAAATACCGCAAAATGACCGTAAATTGTTTGATCTTAAGATTGAAGATGTTCAATATGAATTATTGGGAAACACCTATACCTTAGATATTGGGGTAAACTATTTAGAGGTAGACAACGCCTCTCATTCTAATTTCTACACCAAGGGTCAAATTATGGATTTGGGCGACTTATCCACCTATTATGGTTACAAAACATTCCCTGCCAATGGATATAAAATTGTCCCAGGGAAAATATACTTTCCAAAAGATGGCGAGCTTCCAACAAAAGTAAAGGCGTATGAATTACTGAAAAAAGGCTATATATATTGGCATGGCACACTAAACATGGAAGACAATGGTTTTAATTTCCCCATGCAAGTGGTGAGTAAAAAATTCATGTTACCTGACTTTAGACTTTATGTAGGTTTAAACCCGAGTTTTTTACTTTCAAAAAATGGAGTGATTAGTCATGCGGTAATAAATGGATATCTCATTAATTTGCAAAAGGAGTCCAGTTATTTTAGAAATGCTATTTTCTTGAGGTAATGGATATTATTACGCATTTTTACTTAAAATATGAGAGAACTGACGTATATTTGCATTCTACAGAACCTTTATTCCTTTGGTTCTTAAAACTTATCAATCGAAATGGCGAGAGCGCAAGAAACCTTTAACAAAAAAGAGAAAGAGAAGAAACGTTTGAAAAAACGTGAAGAAAAGCAGAAGAAAAAATTGGAGCGTAAAGCCAATGCTGAGAAACCAAATAGTTTAGAAGACATGTTGGTTTATGTAGATGAGAATGGTCATTTTACAGACACCCCTCCAGATCCTACTTTAAAAGTTAAGGTAGACGCTGAGTCAATTGTTATTGGAATTCCTAAAAAAGAAGATAGGGATGAAGAAGAGGAAGATCCATTAAGAACTGGAAAAGTTTCTTTCTTTGACTCATCTAAAGGCTTTGGTTTTATTATAGATGCCGTTTCTCAAGAAAAGCACTTTGTTCATGTAAGTGGTTTAATTGACGAGATCATGGAAAATGATAAAGTTAGCTTTGAATTAGAGCGTGGTCAAAAAGGAATGAATGCTGTTAAAGTTCAAAAGCAATAAATAGATTAATCTGTCTTAAAGATTTTATTTAAATATTAAAAAGTCCTGTAAACTTGCTTTGCAGGACTTTTTATATATAATAATGCTTCTTAATTACATGCCACCTTTTCTATTTGGAGATCTTGTAGCAGGCCACTCCATTTGTTTACCTGTTCTTTTACTTATGGGCAATACTATTTTTTCTCTAGAAGTCTTTTCGTTGTCCTCTGAAGCCATATAAGCTAATATAGCTGTTAGAATTGCATTGTTTCTCACATCGTCAAAAACAATTTTGTCATAAGTATCTCTATTGGTATGCCAGGTATAGTTCCAATAGGACCAGCTAAGGGAGCTTAAGCTGAATGCTGGTGCACCTGCTGCCACAAAAGAAGCGTAATCAGAGCCTCCTCCTCCTGGAGTACCAGGAAAATTAGTTTCAATGTGTTTTGTAATATCTTGGGGAACTTCATGAAGCCACCTGCCTATATAATCATAGGCATGAAGAAAACCTTGACCAGAAATATTTACCACCCTTCCTGTGCCATTGTCCTGATTAAAAACAGCTTGTACTTGTGAAACAATCTCTGGATGATCTTCAACAAAAGCTCTAGAACCATTCAAACCTTGTTCCTCACTTCCCCAATGACCCACTAATATAGTTCTCTTAGGGTTTGGCACTATCTTTTTTAAAATTCTCATCGCTTCCATCATAACAAGGGTACCTGTTCCGTTGTCCGTTGCGCCTGTACCTCCATCCCAAGAATCAAAGTGAGCAGATAGTATGACATATTCCTCTGGTTTCTCCGTTCCTTTAATTTCAGCAATGGTATTAAAAGTAGGTACTTCACCCAAATCTTTTGATTGTGCTACAATATTTAAAACAGGTTTTTCTCCTCTTGCAGCCAACCTATAAACCATACCATAATCTTCTAAAGAAAGACTTACAGTTGGAATCTTTTTTGTTCTAGCACTAAAAATTTTATTAACGCCAAATCCTTTGGACCAATAGGAGCTAATAATTCCTGCAGCACCCGCTTCTTCCAATACCTTAATTATGGACCTTGAAGTAAATCCAGTATTTTTCATATTGTCTCGCCAAGCTTTATTGGCAATTTCTCTTTCAGATTTCATTTTGTTAAATGAAGCTTCTGTGGCAAATTCTTCCCAATTATAGTCTGGTCTACCAGTAGCTTGTGGTTGAGAGATCAAGACTAATTTCCCTTTTACCTTGGGTAGCCAGTCTTGAAATTCTTCAGGATTATTAATAGAAGGAAGGACTATTGCTTCTGTAGTAACGCCTCTTTTTGAGGTAGAGGGATTCCAGGCCAATTGAGTCCCCTCTAAGCTTTGCACCCTTGGAGACAACATGTCTATATGTGTAATGCCTCTTTCCCAGCCCCTCCAAGTACCGTAAGCTTCATTTTTTGCTGAAATACCCCATTGACTGTATTTATCAACCGCCCAGTCATGCGCCTGTTTCATTTGAGGTGTTCCCACCAATCTTGGGCCAATACCATCCATGAGTTCTTGACCAAGAATTTCTAATTGAGAATTTTCGTTGGCTTCACTGACTATACGCTCAACAACACTTTGATCCTGAGACCAAGCATTGAAACTGCATGCAATGGCAATCACAGCTAAATTTAAAAATTGTCTTTTCATTTTCTAATTTGGTTTATCGTGTGATTAAATATAACAAATAATGAAAGAGAAAATATTAAGCCAACTATTTTATTATTAAAACTGAAAAGATACAAGCCAGAGAATTAAGGCTTAAGGGTAGGGATCACTAGACCCATGGCATTAAAAAGATTTGCCTTATTACTTAAATACTTATTGTAAATGCGGTTTAATTTAATTTTAGACTCTATGAGCTTTTGTTCCCTACTTATCACCACAAAAAGAGAACTTTCTCCTGCATTAAATTTTTGTTGCTCACCAGACAACAATTTACTGTAATTGGTGACTAATCCTGTGGAGAGATCTAATTGTGATACAAGGGCTTGTTGTGCTTGAACATTTTGGGAAACCTTATTTTGAATTCGCACACTTTCATAATTAAAATCTAATGCTGCATCTGATAGCTTTAGTGCTGTTATTTTCAAATCGCCCCTTTCTTTTCTTAAAAATAAGGGTAATTGCACCTTAACTCCAGCTTTGTATTGTTCTGTATTTAAAGGTGTTATTTGATCCAAATTACTTTGTAAAACATTAAAATTAGCCGTTAAATCAGGAAATAAACTGGCTCTTTTTAAGGAACGATCTATTTTTAAAGCACCTACTTTGGCTTCTAAAATACTTAACTTCGGATGTGTAGCTAAATAAAAATTATCTAAGCCCCCATTTTCTATACCTAAAAATCCATCTATCTCAAGATCCGAAACACTCAAAGGGATTGAATTTGACGCTATTTCTAAGGGTATATTATCTTCTCCCCATAAATAATTAGACGCCTCTAGTCTTGCTTTAACCAGGTTTACTTCTGCTTCAGATAACGATAAAACTCTTTGTTGTACGTTGGTAAAAGATTCAACCGTATCTATCATAGCAATGTCTCCACTTAATGCACGTTGTTTAACGCCTTCAAAACGTTGTGCTGCATTATCCCTGAACTGCTTATTTACTTGATAATTGTCATAGGCCAATAACCAATTAAAATAAGCCAATGATGCCTCTGTAACAAGTTCATTGATTAACAGATCTCTTTCTGCTTGTGTTTGGGTTCTAATGATAGCAGCCTTTTTTAATGTGGCCATACGTTTGTTAATCCAAAGTCCTTCAGATGCATCTAGACTTATTCCTGCAGAATACAATCCATCTGAGGGCAATTTATCTTCAGGATTTAAAAAAACACCATCATTAACAGAATAAGATCCTTTTAAGGAAAAACCAAACCATGTAGGTATAGAAATACTTCCTCCTGATTGGTTGTAATACAATTGGTCATTGTATTTTTTTTGTTGGTTTTCAAAACTGAGTTTAGGATCAAAAGTACCTCTGGCCATTTGTTGGTTTGCTCTTCCAAATTTGGCCCTATTATAGGCCTGATTTAATAACGGATGGTAACTAGTAACATATTCTATGTATTTACTATATCCAAGGGTAGGAGCATTTTGACTAAAAACAGAGGAAAAGCCAAATACAACAAATAGAAAGGAAAAAATCTTTTTCATTTATTAATTATTTCGCTTTATTCACATTATAATTAGGATTGTAGTAATTAGGAGGGAAACCGTTGAGTTGTCTCCATAATTCAAACCAAATAGGTACGTCTTCTAGTAAAGCAAAAGTTCTTGCTCCAGATCCAATCCTTATTGCAGTAGGCCAGTCATGATCTTCGGGATCAGGTGCGAGTAATACCCTGAACTTTCCATTGTCACTAATAAAAGTTTCTATCGCAACAACCTTTGCACCGTAGGTTCCATAAGAAACGTTGGGCCAACCACTAAATACAATGGCAGGCCAGCCGTCAAATTGAACCCTTACTTTTTCATCTATGTGGAGTAGGGGTAGATCAATTGGCCTTACAAAGGTCTCAACGGCTAATTCATAATCTGCAGGCATAATTCCCAAAAGCTTTTCACCCTCTTTGAATGTTTCACCAATACCTCCTTTAATTGTTTTGTTAATGTATCCATTTTGGGGAGCTGTAATGTACATTAGATCATTTCTCCTACTGTAATTACTGTAAGTGTTAGACAATTTACTTCCTTTCTCTTTGGCGCTGTAAAAATTCGATTGTGCAGTAAACATCTCACTTTGGGCTTTAGAAATCTTATCCATATAAGAAGTTTCTACCTGTAAACGCTCTAACGCTACATTTGAAGCCTCATTCTTACTGTTTTCTAAATCATTCGCTTGAGCTATTTCCTTAGCTTGAGCTTCTTGCAATTTTAATTTTTTATCTTCTACTTCCCTAACTGCTTTTAGATCTAATTTCTCCAAATCTCTCACCCTTTCAAATTGGCGTAAAGCTATTTCAGCGTTTGTTCTGGCAGCCACTAATTTTATGCTGTCATTAGAAACTTTAAACGCCGCTTGTAAAATCTTATTCTCTAATTGAGATCTTTTTAATAGGAGCTCTTGCTCTAATGCTTTAATTTGGTTGCCTAGTGCAACTTGTTTGTTTGAATACGCAATAGAAGATCCTTCATTAGCATCTATCTGTTCTTTTGTTCTAGAAAGAAGCTCAGGGTCAAAATACTCGCTTTTGATTTCAGATATTTTTAAAATAGTATCTCCCTTTTTTACATAATCACCTTCTTGAACAAACCATTTCTCTATCCTTCCTGGTAATTGAGACTGAAGCGTTTGTGGCCGTTGTGAGGGCTTTAAGGTGGTTAAACTCCCATTTCCTGTAATATTTTGTGTCCAAGGTAGAAATAGAATAATTAATCCAATTATAGCAAAAGCCAATAGAAATTGATTAAAGTGCTTGTAATATGATTTATTTAAAACATGTTCTCCTGAAGTGAAATGTTCCAAAGGCACTTTATGATTAATTTTGTTATTAGATATATTTAACATCTGTTTATTTAATTTTACCGTTATCTAATGTTATTTTAGTGCTACATGAAGATTCCCATTGTTTATTGGCACTGACTACAATTAATGACCAATGATGTTTAGGATCTGTAATGAAATTGATTATTTTGGTAGCCTCTTCAGTTGAAAATTGATCTAAAGGATCTTCTAAAATAAGTAGTTTAGGGCTCTTAAGAATGGCTCTTGCCAAAATGATTTTTTTTGCAGCAGTGTAAGCAATTTGTTTACCCTCTGGTTTTAAAAAGGTGTCTAAACCAGCAGGCTGTTCTTTTAAAAATTCTTTGAGACCAATTTCATTAAATACTTCTCTAATTCTTTGGTCTGTAATATTAGGATTATTAAAACTGACATTTTCTCTAATGGTTCCCTCAAAAGTAGTTTCCTCTGAAAGCGATAACCCCAAAAGAGCTCTGTAGCTATTGAGATGCAAACTAGAAAGGGATGCGTCATTGACTATAATTCTTCCTGAAATTGGGTCTATAATACCAGCCATTAATCTTAGAAGACTTGATTTACCAGATCCACTTTCTCCCCGTACAAGAATTCTACATTGGTTGGAAATCTCTAAATTAATATTGGATAGTATTGGAGTATCTCTATCTGGAACGCTGTAAAATACATTACTTAAGCTTAAAATAAAAGGAGTTTCAGAAGATATAACATCTCCTTTTTGTGGCTCTAATTCTTTGTCTACCACTTGACCTAACTTTTCCAATGAGGTGAGCACATCATAAAAAGATTCTAAGCCTAAAATTAATTTCTCCACAGAGGAAATGACTAATATGATGATGATCTCTGCAGCAACAAATTGACCAATATTCATTTCTTGGTTTAATACTAATGCCCCACCAATCAGTAATAAGCCAGCGGTAACAAGCACTTTAAAACCAATCATTTGGATAAACTGTAGCATCAAAACTTTAAAATGCCTTTCTCTAGCATTCAAATAATCTTTCACTAAAGCGTCATTTTTTTCAAGTGCTAAACGCGTCTTGCCAGACAATTTAAAACTTACAATAGACCTTGCTATCTCCTGGATCCAGTGAGCAACCCTATACTTGTGTTTGGATTCCTCTAAACTACTTTCTAATCCTTTAACCGCGGTATATTTAAAAACCGTATAAATTAATGCCAAAAGCATAAATCCAAAAACTATAAAGAAAGGATGGTAAAAAGACAGTAATATTAATGCAAAAAGTATTTGCAGTAAAGCCGCTGGAGCGTCTATCAGTATTTTGGAAAGACCTTTTTGTATGGCCAGTGTGTCAAAAAATCGATTGGCCAATTCTGGCGGATAATAAGACCTTAAAGCTTCCATTTTTATTTTAGGGAATCTGTAGCTCAATTCAAAAGAAGCGCGGGTAAAAATTCGCTGCTGAAGGCTTTCAATTATTCTTAGTTGCATCAGTTGTAATGCACCATTAAAAATAACACCTAATGTTACAAGAACTACTAACACTACCCAGGAGGTACTTATTTGAGCCCCTTGAATTAAGTTTATGATCGCTTGAATACCCAATGGCAATGTCAGTGTCATGAAACCTGAAAAAATAGCGTAATAACTAATCTGAAGAATATCTTTTTTTTCTAAACTTAAAAGACCAACAAATCGTTTCCAAGGATGAAGCGGTTGATTAGGATTCATTAAATAAGGTTTTATGAATTAGATTAGTGTAATAGTCTGAGGGTTCATTTTTTTCTGAACAATCTGTTAAGGAAGGAAAATGATTTTTGTAGTAGAACTGTTGTAAAGCCCCTGAAAGAATAGTATTCGCCAAACTAGCAGAAAAAGTATAATCTGGGTTAGATTCTTTTATAAAGTCTTGTAAACGACTATGAACTCTCTTATAAGCAACAAATAAACCTTGTTCGTTTTCTCGATCAACAGATTTAGTTAAAAATGATTTAGAAAACTCACAAATCATTATTTTATGCAATAAAACAAGATTAATATGTGTGCTACTAGAATCATTGCTTACATTTCTTGTAAGTACGTTTACGGCCTGAATTATTTTTTCTTTTGGATCAGAAATGGAATGGGTTTCCATGACAAGGTTGTATTCTATCCAAGCCCAATACCATGAAGATAGATACAATAAGAACTTGTGTTTATTTTCAAAATAACGGTAAATAGAACTTTCATTTGAGCCAATATGAATGCCGAGCTTTTTAAAAGTAAAACCGTCAAAGCCCATGTCATAAATAAGCTCCATCCCTTGGGTAATTATTTTTTTACCTAAAACAGACGTCTCAGGGTCTTTTATAAATGCACCTTCAGGGATAGCAATCTTAAAACTAGATAAGAGTTGATCCATTTTAATTTTTTTACAAATATAATACTTTTATTTTAGTTGCTCTTTTTAATGTTTATTTCTTTTGCACGTTCTATAATATAGTTATCAACTTCTATATCTGCTTGAGTGTATGTTAGTTCTTCTTCTACATAGCCTGTTCTTTTTAAAACAGTATCAAATTCTTTTAAGAACTCTTCTTCAGATATTGGTTTTGCTGTAGGCTCTTCTTCATAAAAATGCTTAAATAAATCAAGGTAGTTATTAAAAGCTTTTGTTTCTTGTTCTGCAAACTCTTTGTCATAACTTCTAAGAACATCTACTAAAGCCTTATAACGTTCAATGTTAGTTAGGATTTCTGTAAAGTTATACTCTTGGTTTTCTATC
>CAKZOR010000086.1 GCA_937136755.1 uncultured Flavobacteriaceae bacterium
CAAAAGTACTTTATACCAGGCAATTTCTGTAAAAATTATTGGGATGGCAATACAAATGGCGATATACATGATTTTGGTAACCAATAATTTGGTCCAGTTAATCACTGGGTTAGGGAACTTACCGTAAGAGAGTTTTCTTTTGGTGTACCGGTACATTTGTTGGAAGTCCGTAGTAATGGCCCAGTTAAAAGTCAATAATCCATATAATAATACGGAGTATAAATGTTGAAATTTATGGTACTTTTTCCAATCTGCATGTTTTGAAAAACGAAGAATCCTTCCCGCGTCTAAATCTTCGTCATGTTCTGGAATATTGGTGTAAGTGTGGTGAAGTACATTGTGTTGTACCTGCCAATTGTACACATTTCCAGCGAGAATGTAAATGCTGCTTCCCATGAGTTTATTGACCCATTTTTTATTGGAGTAGGCGCCGTGATTTCCGTCATGCATGACATTCATCCCTACACCAGCCATACCAACACCCATCACTATGGTCAACAGACAGTTAGCCCAGTTTGGTAAATTAAGCGTGAGGATTAAAAAGTAAGGCGCTAGGAAAATAGTAAACATTACAAAGGTTTTGAGGTGCAAAGCCCAATTTCCTGTTTTCTGTATGTTGTTTTCTTTAAAGTAACTATTAACTCTTTGGTTCAGTGTTTTAAAGAACTGTGCCGGGTCTTTTCTGGAGAATTTTACTTGGGGCTTTTTCATAAAAAAATATTAAGTGATAAAGATACACTAAAGCGAGTGGAAGCTTTTGCTTTAAATCAAAAAAAAATGTTGTTTTTTTGCATAAAATATACCCCATGACGGCTCAATTAATCTTTGATTATTTTCCAAATTTAACCCAACAGCAGCAGAATCAATTTATTGCACTAGAAGCCTTATATCAGGATTGGAACCTAAAAATTAACGTAGTCTCCAGAAAAGATATTGAAGAGCTTTATCTAAGGCATGTGCTACATTCTTTAGCCATTGCAAAATTTATTTCATTTAATCCTGGCGCCCATATTTTAGATGTAGGCACCGGAGGTGGCTTCCCGGGCATCCCCCTGGCAATTTTATTTCCCGAAACCCACTTCACCTTAGTGGACGCTATTGGAAAAAAAATTAAAGTAGTAGAAGAGGTAGTAGCTGGTTTAGGCTTAGAAAACGTCACAGCCAGACACCAAAGGGTAGAGGAAGACAAGCACCAATACGATTTTGTGGTGAGTAGGGCAGTAGCTGCTATGCCCACTTTTATGCGGTGGATTAAGGGTCGTATTAAAAAAGTGTCCGAACACCCAATCAAGAATGGGGTGTTATACCTGAAAGGAGGAGACCTTTCTGAGGAGTTACAAGACTACAGGACCGTTCAGATTTATTCTTTAATGGATTATTACAAGGAGGACTTTTTTGAGACCAAAAAATTGGTGTATCTGCCCCAGAAATTCAAAGGCTAAATCATGAAAAATCATAGAGCATTGGCAGCTGCCATAAATGCTTACAAGAAAGAAATTCCCTTGCCTTTAAAATTGAAGGAAGTAGTAGAAGATTTTACAGACCTTTTATTCAAAGTGTTGTTTGACACCCAAACAGATGCTTTAGAAGGCATACAAACCATACACGACCATTTTGAGGAGATGGTCGCATTGGCTTGTTGGAAGCCTGAAGCCAACTGCCAAAGTATTTGTGAGGCGTATCTGTCAGACTTACCCTTTATTTTAAAAAAACTTCACAAAGATGCTGAGGCAATTCTTGCAGGTGATCCTGCTTCAAGGACCCTTGAAGAAGTTTATTTGTCTTATCCAGGATTTTATGCAGTAGCAATCTATAGGTTGGCACATGCTTTGCATCAATTTAATTTTCCATTGGTACCCAGACTTATGACAGAATATGTGCATAGTAAAACAGGCATAGACATTCATCCAGGCGCAAGTATTGGTGATTCCTTTTGTATTGATCATGGAACAGGTATTGTTATTGGAGAAACAGCTGTAATTAAAAATAAGGTTAAAGTATACCAGGGAGTGACCTTAGGGGCGCTGTCTGTAAAGAAAGAGATGGCTAAAATAAAGCGACATCCGACTATAGAAGATCAGGTAACCATCTACGCCAACGCTACTATATTAGGCGGTAAGACAATTATTGGCGCCCAGTCTATTATTGGCGGGAATACTTGGATTACGACTTCCATTCCTGAAAATTCATCTGTGTTTCATACCCCAGAAATAAAAATTAAAAACAATGCCACATAAGCTTCAATCCCTTGTAGGTAATACCCCTTTGGTGTTGTCTTCTGTATTAAATACCAATCCAGGGGTACAACTCCTTTTTAAATTAGAAGGTCAGAATCCTGGAGGTAGTGTAAAAGATAGGGCTGCCCTTAATATGATTTCCAATGCCTTGGAGCGTGGAGAAATTAATAAGGAAACCCCGCTCATTGAGGCTACTAGTGGTAATACTGGAATTGCACTGGCTATGATAGCGTCGGTTTACGGATTAAACATTGAACTGGTTATGCCAGAGAATTCTACTATTGAAAGGGTTCAGACCATGAGAGCTTATGGGGCTAAGGTTACACTTACACCAGAGGCTATAGGCATAGAAGGGGCTAGGGATTATGCGGAGCATAAAGTCTTACACGAGGGATATTATTCTTTTAATCAATTTTCAAATCCTGACAATTGGAAAGCCCATTATAAATCTACGGGTCCTGAGATATGGAGAGACACTCAGGGAAAAGTAACTCATTTTGTGTCTTCTATGGGCACTACAGGAACTATCATGGGAACTTCTACCTATCTAAAAGAGCAACATAGTGGTATTCAAATTGTGGGTGTTCAACCTGAAGAAGGTACTCGCATTCCTGGTATTCGAAAATGGCCACAAGAATACCTACCCAAAATTTTTAACCCGTCCAAAGTAGACTGTATTGTTGAAGTAAACCAGCAAGAGGCCGAGAGGCACACTAAGCTGTTGGCTCAAAAAGAAGGCGTGTTTGCTGGTATGAGTTCAGGAGGCGCTGTAAGTGCCGCCTTAAAAATCTGTAACGAGTTAGAAGAAGGCGTAATAGTCGTGATTATTTGTGATCGCGGAGACCGCTACCTTTCTTCGGGTTTATTCTAAAAAAGCCAATTAAAAAAAAGGCCTCCCATCGGGAGGCCTTTTTTTTTTAATAGTATTTCACCACTAAGACTCTCCTAAAAACGGATATCTATAATCTACGGGTGTTACAAAAGTCTCTTTGATCAGCCTTGGAGAGACCCAACGCAATAGGTTCTGAGCAGATCCTGCTTTGTCATTGGTACCAGAAGCTCTTGCACCGCCAAAAGGTTGTTGTCCTACCACGGCTCCGGTGGGCTTGTCATTGATGTAAAAGTTACCTGCAGCATTCTGCAAAGCTTCCGTAGCCTGAGTAATGGCATAGCGGTCTCTAGAAAGTACAGCACCTGTGAGTGCATACTCAGAGGTAGCGTCTACAAGTTTTAAGGTGTCTTCCCAAGCCGAGTCTTCATAAACATATACCGTAAGAACAGGGCCAAAAAGCTCTGTTTCCATGGTTTTATAATGAGGATTGGTAGTGAGTATTACGGTGGGAGAGATAAAGTATCCTTTGGATTTGTCGTAGTCTCCTCCAATGATTACTTCGGCGTCGGCGTCGGCCTTGGCCTGTTCAATATAAGCAGCCAATTTGTCAAAAGATCCTTCGTGAATAACCGCTGTGACAAAATTACTCATGTCCTCAGGAGAACCCGGTGCTTTCATGCTGGCTACATCTTTTTTCACTAAGTCTAAAACCTCTTGGGCAATAGATTTTGGCAAATAAGTTCTAGAGGCAGCACTACATTTTTGTCCCTGAAATTCAAAAGCGCCTCTGACCATAGCAGTAGCTACTTGTTGTGGGTTGGCAGAAGCGTGGGCAATGATGAAGTCCTTTCCTCCAGTTTCTCCCACGATTCTTGGGTAGGTTTTATAAGTGTCTATTTGGTTTCCTATTTGTTTCCAAAGGGCTTTGAAAACAGTGGTAGATCCGGTGAAGTGTAAGCCAGAAAAGTCTGGACTTGCCAATACGGTGTTAGACACCATTACTGGGTCTCCAAAAACTACATTAATCACTCCTGCAGGAAGTCCTGCTTCTGCAAACACATCCATGATTACTTTGGCAGAGAATATCTGGCTGTCAGATGGTTTCCAAACCACTACATTCCCCATCATGGCAGCACTTGCAGGAAGGTTCCCGGCAATGGCAGTAAAATTAAAAGGTGTAATGGCGTACACAAAACCTTCAAGTGGTCTGTATTCCACACGGTTCCAAATACCTTCTGCAGATTCTGGTTGCTGCTCAAAGATCTCTTGCATATAAGATACATTGAATCTCAAGAAGTCTATAAACTCACAAGCAGCGTCTATTTCTGCTTGGTGAATGGTTTTTGACTGTGCCATCATGGTAGCAGCGTTAATTTTTGCCCTGTAAGGACCAGCGATTAACTCAGCAGCTTTTAAAAAAATAGCAGCCCTTTGTTCCCATGGCATAGCAGCCCACTTAGTTCTCGCTTCAAGCGCAGTATCTATGGCTTCTTGCACATGTTTTTCTGTGCCCACATGGTACTGACCTACGATGTGTTTGTGGTCGTGCGGAGGCGTCATGTTTCTGGTATTTCCGGTAGAAACATCTTTTCCGTTAATGTACATAGGAACATCTACGGTACCGTTGTAATATGATTTGTATTGCGCTAGAACGGCTTCGCGTTCTGGACTGCCAGGAGCGTATGATTTAATTGGTTCATTGTAGGCAACTGGTACTTGAAAAAAGCCTTTTCCCATAGTGGTAATTTTATCTTTTTAATTTATTTACTTACAAAAGTACAAATAATAAAGTGCCTGTAAAAGCCCCTTTCTTACTGGTCTTTTATAGTACTTGAATTGCTGCTCCCTATTCCAACCAAACGCTGGTGTTGGTCTCTGAATCCTTTAAAATATACCAGTATCTGGTATTGATTTTCAGTGAAATGAAAATTTCCGTCTATGCTGTAATGATCTATGGTATGACCGGCTTTTTTTTCTTTTTCATAGCTGTTAATTTCAAAAGGAGCAGAAGAGAGTGCATAGCTGTAGTTGTAAAAACCTTGTTTAAACAAAATACGTGCCTGGTACACATTCAGCAAAGCATTGTAGGTCATAAGGTATTCTGGGCTAGGGGTGTAGTTGTTGAATTTTCCCAGTACGTATATATAGGTGTCCGTGTTGCCAATACTACTTGGTTTTAGGCTAAAATGCACCCAAGTGTAATCTCCTTCTCTCTCTGGTAGTGCGCCTTGAAGTGTTCTGGGTATGAAATCTCCATTGACATCTGGGAAATAGGTGTAAGGCTTGTTGTTTCTTGGGGTGTTTGGGTATAGGTAGTGCTCGTATATGTCTCCTAAATGAACCTCTTGAATAGCTGCAGTGGCAGCCCTCATGTCCTTGGTGTCAAAATTCAGATATTCATTGCCTCCCCAGAAACTGGTCGGTTGGTCGTAATCATATACCAATACTTGACCGTTGTTGTACAGGGGTTGAACGCCACTAATTTCCGTATCCCATTGGTAGTTTTTAAGAAGCACTACTTCCAATTCCTTTTCAGGCTGGTTGAGCCCAATATTTTGGGTGTTTAAACTAAACTCTAAGGTTTGTCTGGTGTTTAGAGAGGCTAAAGACCTACTTCTTTTTACAGCAGCTTGAACTCCAACTAAGTCTTCGTAGACTAAAAATCGCCTCGAGAACTGCAGTTCGTCATAGGTATTAAAGACTTGTAGCATATAATTCCCTGACAGCTTTAGGCGTAAATTTTCATTGGGTATTTCCAAATTAAAGTGTGAATAAGGCACCAAGGTGTTGTAGCTATTTTTGTGGTCTATAATACGCTGGTTGTCCAATCCATCTAAGTATTGTGATTTTAGTAAATCTGAAGGAGTCCATTGTGCAGTGCAGTGTATAATTTTAAAAAAGTAATCTTCTTCGTTGGCTTGAAGGTCGTCGAATTGTAGGCGAATGCTTTCTCCAAGTCTAACAATAGGAAATTGGTCTTCTTGACCGCTTTTAAAAATAATTGTCCTCAGTGAGGCTGGAGGGCTCACTTCTTCCAATCTTTGGGCTTTTAATGGTATGCAAAATCCTAAGAGTAGCAGGGCACCCAAAAATTTAAAATGTTTAAGCAAAACAGGCATTTAGCGGGTATTTTATGGTCTAAAGATAAACAAAAAGGGTCTTTTTAAAACCCATGAAACGAATCTCTTAAATTTATCATTAATAATTATGAAAACTTTCCTTTATGTGGTAAATTTGTGCCGAATTTTTATTAACCCAAGGTTATTGAACATATGTCTAAAGACATCCGAATTAAAAAAGGATTGGATATTAAATTGGTAGGTGCTGCAAAGACACAGACCAATCCAACCAAGTTAAGTGCAACGTATAAGGTTTCATTAGAAGATTTTCACGGTTTAACACCCAAACTCATCGTTAAAGAAGGTGGCGAGGTCAAAGCTGGAGCGCCTTTGTTTTTTGATAAAAACAACGAGGCTGTTCAGGTAGTTTCTCCTGTAAGCGGGGTGCTTACCTCAGTAGAACGTGGTGCAAGAAGAAGAATTATTTCTTTAACCATCGCAGCTAGTGCAGATCAATCACCCGTATCTCATACTGTTTTGGATGCTTCAAAAGCAACAGCAGAACAAACTAAAGCGTTTATGTTAGCGACTGGCTTCTGGCCTTTTGTAAAGCAAAGACCTTACGATGTGGTGGCAGACCCATCACAATCACCAAAGGCTATTTTTGTTTCAGCCCATAACACTGCGCCACTAGCAGCAGATTTAGATTATGTACTTGCCGGGCAAGAGGTTTTATTGCAAAAAGCAGTGACTGCTTTAGCAACCCTTACAGCAGGTAAAGTTCATGTGTCCGTTTCTGGTAACAATGCTCCAATGGCAGGCCTAAAGGATTGTGAAGTACATATGGTATCTGGTCCACATCCTGCTGGTTTGGTCGGTACACAGATCAATAAGATTGACCCTATTAATAAAGGAGAAGTGGTATGGACGGTAGCGGCTCAAGATTTATTGATTTTAGGGAACTTATTAGAAACAGGTATTTTTAACGCTTCTAGAACCTTTGCCTTAGGCGGTTCGGTGGTAGAAAACCCACAATATTTTACAGCGCTTATTGGTGCAGAATTGTCGCCAATATTAAAAAGTGCCGGAATTAATTCAGACAATTTTAGACTGGTAAATGGAGATGTACTCACTGGAAAGACATGCCCTTCTGAAGCTCATTTGGGTTATAAAAACAATTGTGTAGTAGCACTTCCAGAGGGAGATGATTATGAGTTTTTTGGTTGGAATAAGCCAGTTTTCAATAAGGTTTCTACCACCAGAGCATTGACATTCTCTTGGCTGTTTCCTAATAAAAAATACGATTTAGACACCAATACCAATGGAGAGCACAGGGCATTTGTGGTTACCGGCGGTTATGAAGAAGTATTTCCATTAGATATTTATCCATTGCAATTGCTTAAAGCTTGTATGGTAAAAGATCTAGATGAAATGGAAAACTTAGGTTTATACGAAGTGGCACCAGAGGACTTTGCCTTAACGGAGTTTGTGTGTATTTCAAAACAACCACACCAGCAGATTATAAGAGAAGGATTAGACTTTTTACAAAAAGAAATAGGTTAATATGAGCTTTAAGAACAAATTACACGAAATTAAAGAGCAATTAAAAGGGAAGAAGGTTGCTCCTGCTTTTAATGCATTGCACACTTTCTTGTACACCCCTAATGAAACCACCCATTCTGGTGGTCATGTTAGGGTAGCAGATGATTTAAAGAGAACCATGAATACGGTCATTACGGCCCTTATTCCTGTGTTGCTTTTTGGAATGTTCAATGCAGGTTACCAACATTATTCAGCAATTGACGCAGCTAATGGAACCCCAAGAACCCTAGATATTTTGGGTAACTTCCTCACCTTTGACAATTTCTGGATGGGTGCCTTAACGATTCTTCCTTTGGTGGTAGTTTCTTACGGAGTAGGTTTGGCAGTAGAGTTTGTTTTTGCTGTGATAAAAGGCCACGAAGTAGAAGAGGGGTATTTGGTTACTGGAATGTTAGTGCCACTAATTGTACCTGTAGACACGCCATTATGGATGTTAGCCGTAGCTGTGATATTTGGTGTTGTGATTGGAAAAGAAGTCTTTGGAGGTACTGGAATGAATATTTTAAATCCAGCACTAACCATCAGAGCTTTCTTATTCTTTGCTTATCCTACTTGGATGAGTGGAGACAAAGTATGGGTTCACCAAGCCGTAGAAAGAGCCGGAACACCAGATGCCATTTCAGGGGAAACCATCCTGGGTTACTTGGCACAAGGAAGGGGTGCAGAATACTCGTATTCTATCTCTGATATGTTTTTTGGTTTTATACCAGGTTCAGTAGGTGAAACCTCTACCTTTCTAATTCTACTTGGGGGCTTATTTTTAGTGTTCACTAAAATTGCTAGCTGGAGAATTATGCTCAGTGCTGTCTTAGGTGCCTTATCTATGGGATTAATTTTTAACGGTGTAGTAGACGCAGGATGGATCACAGAGAGCAGTAAATTTTATGGACTCATGAGTTTTGCTTTCTGGCAACATTTAATTGTAGGAGGTTTAGCTTTTGGTATAGTATACATGGCCACGGATCCTGTAACGGGTTCTCAAACCAACAAGGGGAAATGGTACTACGGTTTTTTCATTGGATTTATATCTGTATTGATTAGGGTATTTAACCCTGCTTATCCAGAAGGGGTGTTTTTAGCCATTCTTTTGATGAATGTATTTGCACCTACTATTGACCATTACGTAGTTCAAGGAAATATTAAAAAACGTTTAAAGCGCGCTAAAAATAGTGTTGCTAAAACCTTAAATGTAGAAACAGTTTAGTCATGGCTATAAACACAGAGAAAAATACATACACGATTGCTTTTGCTGCTGTGATGGTAGTAATTGTAGGGGCATTATTGGCCTTTATGGCATCGGCGCTAAGCGCCAAAATTAGTGAGAATGAGCGTTTAGAGAAACAGCAAAACATTCTTTATGCGATGGGTGTTAATGAGAATGAAGGTGCTGGATCTGTCTCTTTTATTGGTACAGATAAAGTGGCAGAGGCTTTCAATACTTACATTAAAGAGCAAATCATTCTTGAGGGAGATAAAATTACCAAAGACCCGAATGCTTACTTAATAGATCTTAAAAAAGAAGAAACCAATGCAAAGGCAGGTAAAACGAGAAAGTTACCTGTTTTTATTGGTGAAAAAGACAATAAGGAGTTTTACATTATCCCTATGAGGGGTAAAGGGCTTTGGGACGCTATCTGGGGCTTTGTCGCAGTAGACAAGAATATGATTGTTCAAGGCGTTTACTTTGACCACAAAGGAGAGACTCCTGGATTGGGCGCTAATATTAAGCAGCGTTATTTTATGGATGACTTTATTGGAGAGTCTATCCTGAATAATGACAATTATGTGGGTATTACCGTGGCCAAAGGAAACAATGACCCTACCAATGAAATTAAAGACGACAACGAGGTAGACGCTCTTGCTGGAGCAACTATTACAGGTGATGGTGTTTCTGCCATGATCAAGCAAAGTGTTGCGCTTTACAAACCTTTTTTACAAACCATAGCCTCTAATTAATACAACATGGGAATTCTTTCAAAAAAAGACGCCGCTTTAATTTTAGATCCACTAGCAGACAACAACCCAATCACCATTCAGGTTCTGGGAATTTGCTCTGCTTTGGCTATTACCGCTGAATTAGAAGCGTCCATCGTAATGGCCGTATCGGTGCTGTTTGTAATGGGAATGGGAAATGTAGTGATCTCATTGATGAGAAACATTATTCCATCTAAAATCAGAATTATTGTTCAATTGGTCGTAGTAGCTACCCTTGTAATTGTGGTAGATCAAGTACTCAAGGCTTTTGCTTACGAGTTGAGTAAAACACTTTCTGTATTCGTTGGACTGATTATTACCAACTGTATTATTATGGGACGTTTTGAAGCATTCGCTTTGGCAAATGGTCCCAAAAGATCCTTTTTAGACGGTATAGGAAATGCTGCGGGTTACGGATTTATCCTTGTAGTCATTGGATTTTTTAGAGAACTTTTGGGTTCAGGAACACTATTAGGAATAAAAGTATTGGGAGATCCTATTGAAAAAACAGGATTATACGCTATAGGATATGAAAACAACGGTTTTATGTTATTGTCTCCAATGGCCCTTATCGTTGTAGGACTTATTATTTGGGTACAACGTTCAAGAAACCCTGCATTAATCGAAGAAAACTAACAAATACACAGACTAGATCATGTTAGAACACATAGAATTATTTTTTAAGTCCATCTTTATAGACAATATGGTATTTGCCACATTCCTCGGAATGTGTTCTTACCTGGCGGTATCCAAAAAAGTGACTACAGCAGTAGGACTTGGTGCAGCCGTAATATTTGTATTAGCCGTGACGGTTCCAATGAACTGGTTATTGGATCAGTACCTTTTAAGAGACGGTGCTTTGGCCTGGTTAGGTCCTGAATACGCAGATTATAATTTGAGCTTTTTATCTTTTATATTATTCATCGCAACCATAGCAACTATGGTTCAATTAGTGGAGATAGTGGTAGAGAAATTCAGTCCATCTCTGTACAACTCTTTGGGTATTTTCTTGCCCCTAATTGCGGTAAACTGTGCCATTTTAGGAGGCTCTTTGTTTATGCAATCTAGAGATATTCAAACCCTTGGATTGGCCTTTAACTACGGCTTGTCTTCTGGAATTGGTTGGTTTTTAGCCATCTTAGCCATTGCAGCCATTAGAGAGAAAATCAGGTATTCTAACGTACCTGCTCCATTGAGAGGTCTTGGAATCACATTTATTATCACGGGTCTTATGGCCATTGGTTTTATGAGTTTCGGAGGAATGCTTACTGGAGGAGATGAAGCTGCGCCACAAGAAGAAGTGGTGGCCATAGCACCTACTCAAGAAGTGTCTGGCCTTACGGCCGATGCTGCTCAGCAAGACCTTACCCAAAATGAAAATGAAACAGTTCAGGAAGATAGTCCTGCTACTGATAACCAAATAAACGAATAAGCATGATATTAGCGACTTCTACCATTGGAACCATTACCATTACTGTAATAGCTTTTTTAGTACTCTTATTGCTTTTGGTTAGTGTATTGTTGTTTACTAAAGAAAAATTATCTCCTTCTGGTCCTGTAACCATCACCATTAATGGTGAAAAGAAAATTGAAGTGGCCTCTGGAGGCACTTTGTTGTCTACCTTAGGAAACCAGAAAGTATTCTTGCCTTCTGCCTGTGGAGGAGGAGGAACTTGCATTCAGTGTGAGTGTCACGTGAATTCTGGTGGAGGGGAGGCCCTTCCAACAGAAACACCTCATTTTTCTAAAAGAGAACTCAATGCAGGAGCTCGTTTGGCTTGCCAAGTGAAGGTGAAACAAGATATGGATATTAGCATTCCAGAAGAAGTTTTTGGAATTAAAAAATGGCCAGGAAAAGTGGTTAGAAACTACAATGTAGCTTCATTTATTAAAGAGTTCGTAGTAGAGATTCCTGAAGACATGAACTACAAAGCTGGAGGCTATATTCAGATTGAAATTCCTGCCTGTGAGGTGAAATATGCAGACATAGATATTACTGCCCACCCTGAGGAACACGAAACACCAGACAAATTTAAAGCGGAGTGGGACAAGTTTAATCTATGGCCCCTTGTAATGAAAAACCCTGAGTTAGTAGAAAGAGCCTACTCAATGGCTTCTTTTCCTGCAGAGGGAAGAGAGATTATGTTGAATGTTCGTATAGCTACTCCACCATGGGATAGGGCTAAAAACGGATGGATGGACGTAAACCCTGGTGTGGCTTCATCTTACATCTTTGGTTTAAAACCTGGAGACGACGTTGTGATCTCTGGACCTTACGGTGAATTCTTTATTAATGAATCAGATTC
Organism: uncultured Flavobacteriaceae bacterium; assembly: GCA_937136755.1. Lineage (GTDB taxonomy): Bacteria > Bacteroidota > Bacteroidia > Flavobacteriales > Flavobacteriaceae > MAG-120531. The sequence goes on from CAKZOR010000086.1 coordinate 12,011, forward strand.
TGAGATGCTTTATGTAGGTGGTGGAGCTGGAATGGCACCTATGCGTTCGCACTTATACCACTTATTCAAAACATTAAAGACCAATAGAAAGGTGACTTACTGGTATGGAGGTCGTTCTAAGAGAGAATTATTCTACATAGATCACTTTAAGAAATTAGAGGCAGAATTTCCAAACTTCAAATTCTATATGGCCCTTTCAGAGCCTATGCCAGAAGACAATTGGAAAGTAAAAGAAGATGTAGATGCTCAAGGAGACGGTTTTGTTGGTTTTATTCACAATTGTGTGATTGACCAGTACTTGAGTAAACACGAATCTCCAGAAGATATTGAATTGTACTTTTGTGGACCCCCACTTATGAACCAAGCGGTTCAGAAAATGGGAGAAGACTTTGGTATCCCAGACGAGCATATTCGCTTTGATGATTTTGGAGGGTAAACCTCTTAAAAAGCCGATACTCGTATCGGCTTTTTTTATATCCTAAATACTCCTATATGACTCCTTTAACCCCACAAGAACTCCACAACTTAGCCATGAATATCGTGGGTAAGTCATTAGAAGAAGATGGTTATGAATTCATGGCCGTGAATAGTGAATTGAAAAAACATCCCCAATTTGTTTGTTTGAAAGACAAAACACTTCATTTTATTTTGGTTCGTGCAGTGGTGTATCCAGACAATCCTCATGAAATGGATGCTGAGACCGCCACCAAAATGAAACGGCATGCAGACAAATTTGAAGCGAGCACTTATTATGCAGGGGTAGGTTTGCACAATGTAGAAGACCCTAGCTTACCTTTGTATTTAAACGCCCCTTATACGGTTACTTATGCGGGCCTAATTCCAGTATCTGATGAGAAATAGTAATGTGTTATTAGGAATATTTTTATTATTTGCTGCTTGTAATAGTGGTCCAAAGACCCCTGAGAAGCAAATATTGCGGGGAGACGCCTTAGGGACTACTTACGGTATAAGTTATATTAGTAAAACCCCCTTACTCACTAGTGCTGCTATGGACTCTCTGTTGCAAGTTGTGAACCAGTCCATGTCTACTTATTGGCCAGATTCAGACATTTCTAGCATTAATAGGGGCGACACATCTGTGACTGTTGAACCTATGTTTAGAGAAGTGTTTCAATATTCTGAGCAAATCTTTAAAGCCACAGAGGGTTATTTTGACCCTACTGTAGGTCCGTTGGTGAACGCTTGGGGTTTTGGACCAGAGAAGGCTTTGGAAATGACTCCAAATCGGGTAGACAGTCTTATGGCTTATGTAGGGTTTTCTAAGGTATCCTTGTTACCCTCTGGAAAAATTAATAAAAGTGATCCAGCCATTTATTTTGACTTCAATGCCATTGCCAAAGGCTATACCCTAGATAGAATTGCCTTAGTCTTAGACCGTTTGGGTGTGACTGATTATCTCATTGAATTGGGTGGTGAGTTGGTGGCTAAAGGACGTAATACCATTTCTGAAAAACAATGGCTTGTGGGGATAGACCATCCTAAAAATGAAGACCGAAATAATCCTATTGTATTGGTTCAATTGGAAGACAGGGCCCTGGCCTCTTCTGGGAATTATAGAAAATTTAGGGTAGATCCTGAAACGGGAGAAAAATTCGTACACACCATTAATCCATTGACAGGCTATTCTGAAAACAGTGCTACGCTCGCTGCTAGTGTATTGGCGCCAAATTGTGCTTTAGCAGACGGTTATGCCACGGCATTTATGGCTATGGGTTATGAAAAGGCCATTGCCCTTGCGGCAAGTCTAGAAGATATTGAAGTCTATTTGATCTTTGTAAATACAGAGGGCGCATTAGATCAATATATGAGTGAAGGTTTTAAACAAGTGGTTTACGAACAAGCGGAATAAGTTCTCCTGCAGCTAAGCCGTATTGTGCTACTTTTTCTGCACCCAATACCTTCGTGTAGTCTACGGCCTCGAATTCAAAGCCGGCAGCGCTTAGAAAGTCTCCATAGTCTTTCCCATAGACCCTTACATGGTCGTATTGACCAAAAATAGCGGCCCTTTCTTTGGGGTCTTTAATACTATTGTCTTCAAAGGTGGTGGCTCTTTTAAGATCCTGCGGAACTTGAAATATTCCCCAACCCCCAGGTTTCATCACCCTGTAGAGTTCTGAAAGGGCTTTTTGGTGGTCTTCTATGTGTTCTAAAACATGGTTACAAAGCACCACACTAAATTCCCCATCTTTAAAAGGTAAGTTACAGATATCTGCTTTCACCATAGCAAGGGGAGAGTAGAGGTCTGCAGTAGTGTATTTGAGGTGTTTTAGCTTTTTAAAACGCTTGTAGAACGCCTGTTCCGGTGCCATATGTAAAACAGACTGAGCGATAGTGAATAAATTGGTTTCTGCTTTTAAAAAGAGCCACAGTAACCTGTGTCTTTCCAGGGACAAAGTCCCTGGGGCTAAAACCCCCGGTCTGGAGACGCCATAGCCATAGGGTAAAAAACGTTTATAAGATTTCCCATCAATGGGATCGGTGATGTTTTTTCCCCGAAGATAGAAGGCCAAAAAGGGCCTGGCCCAATAGCTGGCCTTGATTAAAAAGGGCCTTGGGAATTTATTGAGAATCCAGGTAAAAAGTGTGCCACTCATCTTGGTGCTTTATTTAGCCGCTCTAAAGGCCGCTTCTTCGTCAGATGTAATGCCTAAAGCCTCATAGACATAATCAAAGGTAGAAAGTAACTCAGGTTTCCCATTAACAAGGGCTACATTGTGTTCGAAATGTGCGGAGGGTTTTCCGTCTGCCGTTAAGATGGTCCAGCCATCTTTAAGTTGGTTAATTCTATGGGTACCCATATTGGTCATAGGTTCAATGGCTACTACCATACCTTCTATGAATTTTTTTCCTCTCCCCCTTCTTCCGTAGTTGGGCATTTCTGGATCCTCATGCATACTGGTTCCAAGTCCGTGTCCTACCAATTCACGGACTACACCGTAGCCGTGTTTCTCTGTGAATTCTTGTATGGCAAAACCTACATCTCCAACGCGGTTACCCGCCTTAAATGCTTCTATTCCTTTGTATAAAGAAGCTTTAGTTACCTCTAATAATTTTTTAATTTCTGGAGAAACACTGCCTACTTCAAAAGTATAAGCGTGGTCTCCGTAAAAACCATTTTTTAAAGCACCACAGTCAATGGAAATAATATCTCCTTCTTCTAAGGGCTTGTTATTAGGGATGCCGTGTACTACTTGTGCATTAGGGCTCATACAAAGTGTGTTTGGGAAATCGTATAATCCTAAAAAGCCAGGAATTGCCCCGTGGTCTCTGATAAAAGTTTCAGCCAAAGCATCTAAGGCCAATGTACTCACTCCTGGTTTAACCTCTTTGGCTAACATGCCCAATGTTTTAGAAACAATTAGGGCACTCTCTCTCATGAGTTCAATTTCTTCTGCTGTTTTTATTTTGATCATTCCTCCTGTTTTAAAGATGGTTATAGAAGACTTTTTCCTGTCATGACTGCCGGTTGTGGAATACCCATTAGGGCCAGTATGGTGGGCGCAATATCTCCTAAAACACCATTAGATACTTTTTTAATGTTTTGGTCTACTAGGATGAATGGAACAGGATTGGTGGTGTGTGCAGTATTTGGCGATCCATCAGGATTTCTCATGGTATCACAGTTTCCATGATCTGCAATGACCAGGACAGAATAGTCTTGTTTTTTAGCTGCTTCAATGACAGTTTGCGCACAATTGTCTACTACTTCACACGCTTTTATAGCTGCTTGCATGTCTCCAGTATGTCCTACCATATCTGGATTGGCAAAATTTAAACAAATAAAATCTGCACTGGCATTTTCTAATTCAGGAACAATGGCATCTCTAATATCATAGGCACTCATCTCTGGTTGTAAGTCATAAGTAGCTACTTTAGGAGAAGGGCATAATAACCTCGTTTCTCCTTCGAAAGGGGTCTCTCTTCCGCCGTTGAAGAAGAAAGTGACATGGGGGTATTTTTCTGTCTCTGCAATCCTAATTTGCTTCTTAGCTGCATTAGCGACTACCTCGCCCAAAGTCTCTTCAATATTATCTTTGTCAAAAATGACATGAACGCCTTTAAAAGAAGCGTCGTAATTGGTCATTGTCACATAGTATAAATCTATTGCATTCATGTTTTGCTCATGAAAGTCTTGCTGGTTTAAGGCCTGGGTAAGTTCTCTACCTCTATCTGTTCTAAAATTAAAGAACAAGACAACGTCACCTTCTTTTATGGTACTGTTTGGCCCTGCATTTTCATTGACAATTGGTGCTAAGAATTCATCAGTAACCTCTGCTGCATAACTCGATTCTATGGCAGCCACCATATCAGTTGTTTTTGCGCCAGCCCCGTGAACCAATAGATCGTATGCTTTTTTAACACGTTCCCATCTATTATCTCTGTCCATAGCGTAATACCTTCCTATTAGGCTTGCCAGCTGGGTTGGGGTATCTTTGCAAAAATCTATAAGCGCTTTGGTGTAAGCGCTACCACTTTTAGGATCTACATCTCTTCCATCTGTAAAAGCATGTACATAACTCTCCTGTACCCCCGCTTCTTTTGCCGCTAAAATAAGACCACGTAAATGAGTAGTGTGACTATGAACGCCTCCGTCAGATAGTAAACCCAAAAAATGAATGGGCTTATTGTTTTCTATGGCAAATGCAAAGGCTTCTTTGATCGCTTTTTGGTCTTTGAGGGTATTTTCCTTAATGGCCAAGTTAATCTTAGCCAAATCCTGATAAACAATTCTTCCAGCACCTAAGTTCATATGTCCTACTTCAGAATTTCCCATTTGGCCTTCAGGCAATCCTACATGCATTCCATCTGTTCTGAGGTTGGCGTTTGGATAGTCTTTATACAATTGGTCTATATAGGGTGTGTTGGCCTGATCTATGGCTGAGATACTAGGGTCTGGAGATTTCCCCCAACCATCTAGAATCATTAAAAGTGTCTTCTTGTTCATCTTATTTCGTTTAAAGTGTAAAATTAACCACTAATACATAATAGGGCAGCCTATTTGTGAATTTTTTTACTCATTTTAAAATGAACCCCCACTCCTTGAATCTCAAATGTATCTCCATGAATATCATAGCCTAACTTTTCATAAAAACCCACAGCTTTTATTCTTGCATTCATCCAAATACCATGATAACCAATCTCTTTTAGTTTTTGCTCTCCATAACTGAGTATAGCAGCACCAATTCCTTTTTTATGGTGGTTTTTTAAAACAGCCATGCCCCTGAGTTGCATTTCATAAGGTTGACTAGGCGTGTTATTTTTGTGTTGTACCATAGAAGCATCATTTTTAGTTGGAAAATAAGTAGGTTGTTTCATAAAACTAGCTACTCCAACTAACTCAAAATTTAAGTATGCTCCCAAATGAAGGGTGCTTTCAAGGAGATCTCCCTCAAATGCACAACTTTCAATGGGTTTTCCCTCTCTGAGTTCAGGATGCCTCACAGGATAGGTTTGCGCGGCATTTATGACCTTAATGTCTAATATCATCTACTGTTTAATTAAATATATATAGCCTTGTTCTATTTGCTTAGGTGCCTTTAAATGTACTATATAAAAATAAGTGCCTGTATAGTATGTGTCGTTTTTAATACGATCTTTCAATAATTCTAGATCTATTGATTTTAATTTAAACAGCATTACACCATAGCGGTCATACAGCTGAAAATTCACTAGCCTATTTTTTGGATATTGGGATAAATTGAGTTCACTGTTAATTGGGTCCCCATTTAAAGTAAGGATAAAATTACCCAAAGCCTTGTATTCTGCATCGTATAAATAGCAATCGCATAGCACCCATTTAGAGAAATTACCCACTCTAAAAGGAAGTGTTTTTAAAGAATTATGGAATCTTGTATTTGCGGTAGTTTGTGTGTCAACTAAATTTGCCCTTTGTTTTATTTCTAGTGGGAGTATTTGCCAGTTCTTGGAGTTTTTGTTCCAGCCTGCTATTCCTTTGTGTTGTGCGTTTAGGTCAGTATAAAATGATTGTTCACTAGGCCATTCAATCTGAACGTATTGGGCAGCTTCAGATTGAACTTCCCAATAGTGATTGGTATCCATTTCGGAAATTCCAGCCCTTGAGAGGTAGTTTTGAGTACTGTAAGTATTTCCAAATTTCTGGTTGGCTTGCCCAACGGTACTCTTTATTTTAAGGCTTAGGCCAGGAGAAATATGGTCTATTGGTTCTGCAATATTTAC
>CAKZOR010000087.1 GCA_937136755.1 uncultured Flavobacteriaceae bacterium
GGGTTGGGCTGTTCGCCCATTAAAGTGGCACGCGAGCTGGGTTCAGAACGTCGTGAGACAGTTCGGTCTCTATCTACTGCGGGCGTTAGAAATTTGAGTGGATTTGACTCTAGTACGAGAGGACCGAGTTGAACTGACCTCTGGTGCACCAGTTGTTCCGCCAGGAGCATTGCTGGGTAGCTATGTCGGGATGGGATAAGCGCTGAAAGCATATAAGCGCGAAACCCGCCACAAGATGAGATTTCTTTAAAGGGTCGTAGGAGATGACTACGTTGATAGGTCATAGGTATAAGTGCAGTAATGTATGTAGCCGAGTGATACTAATAGCCCATAGGCTTGCGCATGCACGCTCCCTGGTTTAGGCTAGGGAGCTGCACAGACTTTTACTCTTATGTTATTGAAGTATTTTTATAAAATGAGTGTGGAACTTGCTTCCTCACACTGTCCTAGTATGTTAAGATATAGTGTAGTGTATCTATGGCGAAAGCCGTAGAAAACTACCAAGATTTAAGGTGATCATGGCGATGAGGCCCACCCTTTTCCATTCCGAACAAGGAAGTTAAGCTCATCAGCGCCGATGGTACTGCTATACCAAGTGGGAGAGTAGGTCGTTGCCTTTTTTTAGAATCCCGAATACAGCAATGTGTTCGGGATTTTTTTTGCTCTATACTCAAGGGAGCATGCCTATTATTACTAGAACCCATAAAAAAAAAGGAACCCAACGGGTTCCCTTTTTTTTATGTTATATAGAATGTATTTTTTCAGTCTTCTAGAACGGTTTTAAAATCTTCAAAGAAATCTTCGAATTGAGACATGGATGCATGGAGAAACACCATGGCTTCTTGCCAAGTATTTTTATTGTGTATAGAGACTCCTTCTAATAACACATAGACCCTTGAGATGTCTTTATCTTCATTTATATAGTATATCTCTTCAAATAGGGCATTTGATAGGTAGCTTTCTAAAACGACGGTTTGTAATGATTGTATTTTCTCCCATAATTCCATGCGTCTTTCTAAACTGTCGTCTATGTCCAGGCATACCATAGCATTCTTTTTATCAAAATGGAATTTAAACTCTAGGCCTTTTATTCTTGTATTGTACAGCGTCCACTTTCTCGGAAACGACTTTCCAAAGGAGGTCCAAAAGTCTTGCTTTAGTGCTTTTAATGCTACTTTACTATACATGATTAAAGAAAGTATGCGGTGGTTATACCAAGTACAATAACTAATATTTTTCTTAGATTAAAGGAGTGTCCTTCTGAGCTTTCGAACAGTATTACAGTGGCAATATGCAAGAGTACTCCAGTGACCAAAGCACTAAGTGCGCTGGACCATATTGGAGTCAATGGGTATAAACTGTAAAAAAAACTTCCCAGCGGAGTCATTATTGAAAACAGAGTCATTACCAATAGGGCTTGGTAAAATTTAATATTTGTTTTTAGAATGAAAATACTCAGTATTACAGCAACGGTAATTTTGTGAATGACAATACCATAAAGTAAGTGGTTGTGGTTAACAACAGGTATGCCTTCTAAAAATGCATGTAGGGACAAACTCATAAAAAGCATCCAAGGAATTTTAGTGCTTTTTGCATCTAAATGGACATGACCATGTTCAGCACCCTTAGAAAAAAACTCCAGAACTATCTGTAATAATATCCCCAATAGAATGAACAAGCCCATTTGCTTAGGATCTTGGTGTTCGTACAATTCTGGAAATAACTCAAAAATAAGTATAGATAAGAGGAAAGCACCACTAAAGGCTAATAGTAATTTAAGTAATTGTTTGCTTTTTGGTCGAAAGAAATACACCCCTAAAAAGCTTAGAATTACTGCGAAAATTGGAAGGGCGTAAATCATTTTGTTTGCTGACTATGTATATAGATAGTCTTTGGATAGGTTTGGTATAAAATTAATGTATTTTTGTGGCTTAATCCAACGGAATGCGAGACAAAAATTTTAAGATGGTGGCTAAAACCCTTTTTGGGTTTGAAGATATATTGGCTAAAGAACTTCGTGATCTAGGAGCATTGAATGTAGAAACGGCCATAAGAAGCGTTTATTTTGAGGGAGATACGGGTTTTATGTATAAAGCCAATTTATGCTTAAGGACAGCTACAAAAATCATTAAGCCTATAGCCACTTTTAAAGCTACAAACGAAGATAGTTTGTACCGACAGGTGGCTAAAATGGACTGGACCTCTCTTTTGGATTTAGAGACCACATTCGCTATTGATACTACGGTTAATTCTGAATATTTCTCTCACTCTTTATATGTGTCACAAAAAGTGAAAGATGCTATTGTAGATACTTTTAGAGAAGCTACTGGAGAGAGACCTAATGTAGATGTGAAACATCCAGATCTAAAGTTGAATGTTCATATTCAAAAGGATCAATGTACTATTTCATTGGATTCTTCTGGTCGTTCCCTTCATATTAGAGGCTATAAGACCGCTACAAACATAGCGCCCATCAATGAGGTGTTGGCTGCTGGAATATTACTATTGAGTGGTTGGAAAGGCCAATCAGATTTTTTAGATCCTATGTGCGGTAGTGGAACACTATTAATTGAAGCCGCTATGATTGCTTGTAATATACCGCCTAATATTAATAGAAAGGAGTTTGCTTTTGAAAAATGGACTGATTTTGATCCTGATTTATTTCAAACAATTATGGAAGCCTCTTTAAAAAAGGTAACTGATTTCCCCTATAAAATTACAGGTTATGACAAGGCACCTTCTGCTATTAGAAAAGCACAAGATAATATAAGTGAGGCCCAATTAGACGAGTTTATTACCATAGAGCGAAAATCTTTTTTCACTACTGAGAAAGAAGTGCCAGATCAACCCCTTCATATGGTATTTAATCCACCTTACGGAGAGCGATTAGATGTGGAGATGAAAGATTTCTATGAAAAAATAGGTAATACCCTTAAAAAAAATTATCCAGGTACCCATGCATGGTTTATAACCTCTAATTTAGAAGCACTTAAATTTGTTGGATTAAAGCCCTCTCGAAAAATAAAAGTATTTAATTCACAGTTGGAATCTAGATTGGTGAAGTACGAGATGTATGCGGGCAGTAAACGGGCTAAATTTAATCCATCTTTTACCTAGTCTATGAAAGCAAAAGCACTGTTGTATAATTTTATTGGGTTTACTTTTTTCTTTTTAGTACTGAGATATTTATCCGTATTTGTAGTAGCTGAAGTGCCTATTTATATGGTCGTTATTGCCGCTGTTTTAGCCAATTTTTTGAGCCCTAAATTTGGTGTTGTAGAGACTGAAAAAGGAATGAAAATGATGATGAAATGGATTTTCATCAAAGGCCTTAGGGAAATAAAATAGAAATGGATTTTCATTAAATGTCTAAGAGAAATAAAATAGGATTGGATTTTCTCAAAGGCCTTAAAGAAATAAAATAGAGATAGATTGAATTATGGCAGAAGAGATGATTAGAGGAAAAGAGGTGTTTAAGGGCTGTCTTTTTACATTTATCGCTATTTTCATAGTCATGGCTATTGCAACAGCTTTGGCATTGTTATATATCTTTTACTAGGGGTTGAAGCAAATTTAGTTGGTGAGGCTTGGAATACTTAAGCCAAAAGGTTAAAGGCGCTGTTTTGAAGATTTTTTTTCCTCTTTATTTGCAGCTCGTTGTGCTTTTTTAATACTTTTTTCTTCAGATGCTTCTTGTAACCTTTTCTTTTTAGCCTCCTCAGATTCTTTATAAACTTTTGGTTTTTTGAAAATTGGGATTAAATAACTGATGCTATAGTTGTACCCCACACCAAATTTGCTCTCTTCTGTGACAGCATTAAAACCTGGAACCCAATTGTTTGGAAAGTTTGTGTTGTTGTCATGGTTTAATAAATAACCACCCCGGACACTGGCATTTAAAAAAATATTGGCGAATAATTCTACTTTAGCTCCAAAGACCACTTCTAGCCACAAAGCACTTAAACCACTATAAGTTGGAAGGGTTTGATCGCTCACGCCAAAGCCTTCTGGATTCCAATACCTGTCTGTGTCAAATACAGCAAACTCATTTACGGTTTGACTGTATTTTGCATAAGCCAATCTCCCTCCTAAATGAATCATATTGTTCATCCCATACCAATTGTCGTAGGTGTTTTGATCTATACCAATTTTAAAATAAGATCCTTCAGGTGTATAGGTATAGGTGTCTTCTACAATTGACTTTTTTTCATTCCCCCATTCAGCTGCTAAATATAGAGTTTGACTGAGCCTAAAGTCCGCTACTAATTCTAGCCCTTCAAAATCTGGCTTTAGTTGTCCTAATATTTTCTTGCTTAAATCCATTCCTAGGCGTATGCCATAGGATTCCATGTGGGTTATAGTATCTTTAGGGTTTAAGTCTATTTTTTTCTGTTGTGCCTGAGACTGAAGCACCATAAATAACCCTAATAAACTAGTGATAAATTTCAATGTGTACTTCATTTTCATTAGAAATGCTTGGACTTAATACAGTTATTTTTTTGATCCAATTGTCTGAGTCTGGCGTCAGTATTGGAATTAGATTCTCATAAGAAACAATGTACCCACAGGCTTTTGAAATGAATGTTGGGTTTGGGGTATAAGAGAATATTAAAGCGTCTATATTGCCACTCACAGTTCCTTCTGAATCTATGCTTGCATTTGTCACTAAATAATATTCGGTTTGGTTTGTATTGGGAATTAGAGGAATTAAGGCTTCTGTGATACTACTAGATCCCGGTGATATAGTTGTAATTGGCGTTGTTTTGTCTTTTCCTACTACTAAAAGCCTTTCAGGTGCTTTTTCTGAAGTTTCATCTGCAGAATCGAGAAAAGTAATACGCATCATTGGGGTGTCTCCTGCAATACAAATATCGTCTTTTTCACAGGACCAAAAAAAGCCCAAAACAATTAGCGAAAAAAGTACATTTCTTTTCATAACACTTTATTTCTTCAAGCTTAAAAGTACAACATTTTCTACATGATGTGTTTGGGGAAACATGTCAACAGCTTGTGTTTTGGTAAGATCGTATTTTTCTTTCATAAGTCCTAAATCTCTTGCTTGTGTAGCACTATTGCAACTTACATAAACAATTTTTTCAGGTGCCATTTTTAGAATTTCTTCTACCACATCTTTATGCATTCCATCTCTTGGGGGGTCTGTTATTAAGACATCGGCCTTGCCATGCAAGGCTATAAAAGAGGGGGAAAATACATTTTTCATGTCTCCTACATAAAATTCAACATTGTCTATATTGTTGTGAATTGCATTTGCTTTAGCGTCTATAATAGCTTCCGGAACTGATTCAATACCTATTACTTTTTGGGCTTTTTTAGAAACAAATTGTGCAATAGTTCCTGTTCCTGTGTACAGGTCATATACCAACTCGTTGCCAGTAAGTCCAGCGAAATCTCTGGTAATTTTATATAAATTATACGCTTGCGCGGCGTTAGTTTGGTAGAAAGATTTGGCATTTATTTTAAACTGTAAGCCTTCCATCTCTTCAATGATGTGGTCCCTACCATTAAAACAAATGACCTCTTGATCATAAATAGTGTCGTTGGCTTTTTGATTTATGACGTATTGTAAAGAGGTGATACTAGGAAATTGTGTTTTTATAGCCTCTAGGAGTTTAACTCTATTGGAAGGATTGTTTTCACAGAATTGCACCAGGACCATATATTCTCCATTTGAACTCGTTCTGATCATGAGTGTTCTCAATTCTCCAGTATGATTTCTGGGATTAAAAAATGTGATTCCCTCTGCTATTGCAAATTGTTTCACAAATAATCTCATTTCATTCGATGGGTCTGCTTGGAGGTGACATTTTTTAATATCGAGAATTTTATCCCACATGCCTGGAATGTGAAAACCCAAAGCGTTTCTATCTTCTATGGTGTCTTTTTCTTGAATCTCTTCCGGGGTTAACCACCTACTATCTGAGAAAGAAAATTCCATTTTGTTTCTGTAAAAGTATGCCTCAGGGGCTCCGGCAATTGGAGTCACTTCTGGGAGATCTATATGTCCAATTCTCTTTAAGTTATTTAAAACTTCTTGTTCCTTATAAGCGATCTGGTGCTCATAACCCATGTGCTGCCATTTACAACCGCCACAAACACCAAAGTGTTCGCACTCTGGTGGGACTCTTTTTTCTGACTTTTGGTGAAATGCCACAGCGGTTCCTTCGAAGTATGCTTTTCTTTTTTTGGTGGTTTTGACATCTACAATGTCACCAGGAACAGCATTATTGATGAAAATTATGCGTCCGTCTGGTGCTTTTCCAACCGTTTTTCCCTTAGCAGCAGTGTCTGTTACTAAGATATTTTCGAATACAAGGGGATTTCTTCTTTTTCGCATGGGGCAAAAGTACTATCTTTTTTATTTAAAATTGTAGCTTTGTGGCAAACAGGCTATTTCTTTTTTATAGTCTAAATTGCATCAATCATTAAAAAATATTTATGTCTCAAACAGTTAAATTAAGTGCACAGCAAGCTATTGAATTAGAAGATAAATACGGTGCCCATAATTACCACCCATTACCGGTAGTTCTATCTAAAGGTGAAGGTGTTTATGTATGGGATGTAGATGGAAATAAATATTTTGACTTTTTATCTGCATATTCTGCGGTGAATCAGGGGCATTGCCATCCGAAGATTGTTGGTGCCATGGTGAATCAGGCACAGACGCTTACGCTCACCTCAAGAGCTTTTTACAATGATAAATTGGGTGTGTTTGAGAAATATGCTACCGAAACATTTGGATATGACAAACTGCTTCCTATGAATACTGGAGCAGAAGCTGTAGAAACAGCTTTAAAAATTTGTAGAAAGTGGGGTTATGAGGTAAAGAATTTGCCCAAAAACACAGCCAAAATTGTGGTGTGTGAAAATAATTTTCACGGTAGAACAACCACCATTGTGTCATTTTCAAATGACCCAGTAGCTCAAAATAATTTTGGACCATTTACAGAAGGTTTTATTAAAATACCCTACGACAATATTGATGCTTTAGAAGCAACACTGGCCTCTGATCCCTCTATTGCTGGTTTTTTAGTGGAACCTATTCAGGGAGAAGCCGGAGTCTATGTGCCTTCTGAGGGCTACTTAGCAGCTGCAAAGGCACTTTGTGAAAAGTACAATGTACTCTTTATTGCAGACGAGGTTCAAACAGGAATTGCTAGAACAGGAAAATTATTAGCTACTTGTGGTAATTGCTCCTGTTCAGACAGGCACTGCAGTGGAACACCTGAGGTGAAAGCAGATATTTTAATCCTGGGAAAAGCTATTTCTGGCGGTGCATATCCTATTTCTGCTGTATTGACAAACAATGCTATAATGAAGGTAATTGCGCCTGGAAATCACGGGAGTACTTTTGGAGGAAACCCTGTAGCTGCTGTCGTTGGAATTGCTGCCTTAGAAGTGGTCAAAGAGGAGTCTTTGGCTCAAAATGCTTTTGATTTAGGTCATTTGTTTAGAGAAGAAATGCAGAAATATGTAGACCAATCTACGATAGTGAAAGGGGTTAGGGGTAAAGGCTTGTTGAATGCTATTTTAATTAACGATACGGAAGAAAGCGATACTGCTTGGAATATTTGTTTGGCCCTTAGAGATAATGGTTTGCTAGCGAAACCAACCCATGGAAATATTATCAGGTTTGCACCACCATTAGTGATGAACAAAGAACAGCTTTTGGTATGTGTGGCTATTATCACTAAAACCTTGGCTTCCTTTGAGGAATAATTTGTGAAGTATTCATTTTTGAAACGACTATTTTGATATGTCATTTAAATTAGGAGACAAGGTTTGTGTATTAGATCAAGATATTGAAGGCGTCGTTACTGCTGTAATGGGAGATGTTCTGGAAGTTGAAACTACCTTTGGTTTTTTAATGAAATTTACTACTAGAGAATTGCTCATTCTTCCTGAAGAAGGTTTGCAGGTGTCTAATTATGAGGTGGCTAAGATCAAGCACCTAAAGCAAGATAAAAAGCCCAATTATAAGGCCACTGTGTCTAAAAAAGACAGGGATGTACCTAAAATGGAAGTAGATCTTCATATTGGCCAGCTAACCAATGCGACCAATCTCTCTAATTTTGACATGTTAAACATACAATTAGATACTGCTCAACGGCAGTTAGAGTTTGCTATAGCTAAAAAAATTCAAAAGGTAGTATTTATTCATGGAGTAGGAGCAGGAGTGCTTAAGGAGGAATTAAAATACCTCTTTAAAAAGTATGAGGGAATAAGGGTCTATGAGGGAGATTATAAGAAATATGGCTTGGGAGCCACTGAAGTTTATTTAACACAACAGGTTAGAAGAGAGCTGTAATTATTTTGGGGTGGTAAATATGCCAAAATCATTTAAGTTCACATCTGTTATTCGCTTACCATCTTGGTCTATAAAGCTTACACCACTCAATTGAATTTCATGTTCAAAACTATTGCCGTCTTCACTTAGGCTCGTATTGATGAATATTGTTCCTGCAGTTGCATTGGCATCTTTAATCACATTTACACCTATCTCAGGTAGCACACTGCAGTAGTAGGACGCACTAATATCTTCGGAAAAAATCCTATAGTTAAGGGTAGCCTGATTGGGAATGCTACTTTGTATGGTTTGTTCACTAACACTATTTTTTAAAAGCCCTTCTGGAAGTTGTAGCGCTAGTGATTCTGTACCATTAATTTTAAACAATAATGTGGTTGCTGTGGATTGTGTACAGCTTTCTATACCAATTTCATTGAAGCTTATACTTTGAATTGTAATATCTCCATCGCTACAGCTAAAAAATAAAGACATTAGGGGAACGGCTAAAAACAGTTTACGTATTAATGTGCTACTTTTCATGGGTGTCAATTTGCTGTCAAATGTAATTATTTTCAATGCTTTTCTCTATAAATCTGTCAAATACATTTATTTAATATATTTTTATGGTCCCATAAAAACTAAAGAATGAAAGCTGTTTATTTTGACAATGCTGCAACGACTCCAGTTAGAGGTGAAGTGATTAATAGTATCCAAAACGCCTTAGAAAAATGCTTTGGAAATCCTTCTTCTACACACAGTTTTGGTAGGACTGCCAAGACCGCTGTAGAACAGGCAAGAAAAACTATTGCAGCTACTTTAGGGGCTCATCCTTCAGAAATTGTATTTACTTCAGGAGGTACAGAGGCAGACAATATGGTTTTAAAATGTGCTGTGAGGGATTTGGGGGTAAAACATATTGTGACCACTTCAATGGAGCACCATGCTGTTTTACACACTGTAGATGAATTGGTGGCGTTTAATGGAGTTACTGCCCATCATGTAGCAGTAGATGCCAACGGAAATCCAGACCTTTTGGATTTAGAGAAAATACTAAGCGGGTTAAAAGAAACTGTTTTAGTGAGTTTAATGCATGTCAATAATGAAATTGGAAATATTTTAGACCTTCCCACAGTAGCTGCTCTTTGTGAGTCTTATGGGGCTTACCTTCATTCCGATACGGTCCAATCAATTGGTCATTTTCCTTGGGATTTACAAAAGATTAAAATTCACTTTTTAGCTGCAGCTGCTCACAAATTCCATGGGCCTAAAGGGATTGGTTTTGCTTATATAAGAAAAGACACTCCTTTGAAATCATTTATTGTAGGAGGCGCACAGGAGCGAGGTTTTAGAGCAGGTACTGAGCCCTATCACAATATTGTAGGCCTAGAAAAGGCTTTTATGTTGGCATATGAGCACTTGGATAAGGAACGTGTTTATATTGAAGGTTTAAAAAAGTATTTTATTAGTGAAATAAATAAAGCCATTCCAGCTGTGTCTTTTAACGGTTTTTCTGGGGATATGGAGAAGAGTACCTACACTTTAGTCAATGTACGTTTACCATTTAATGCCCAAAAGGCACAGATGCTATTATTTCACCTAGATTTGAAAGGAATTGCTTGTTCTAAAGGGAGCGCCTGTCAGTCTGGAAGTAACAAAGGATCACATGTGTTGTCTGCTTTTCTTACAAAGGAACAATTGGCCATGCCCTCTTTGAGGTTTTCTTTTTCTTCATTTAACACTAAAGAAGAAATAGATTATACGATTAATGCTTTAAAAGAGTTTTCCGAAAAGTAAGAATTATAGATTTTTTAAGGCTACTATTTTTCGTAGGGAAATTTTCTACTGGCTTGCCTCATCATTGAACCTATAAGTTCATTCGTGTTTTTACCGGTTTTTCTGTCTATCTGTTTCTCGTACTTCCAGAGAAGTTTACCAGTTTTTACATCACTTATTTTTATACCTATACGGCCGTATTTAGTATTCCCTGTCACATAATCTAATAATTTAAACGATTTAGTGGCTCCTCTAGATAGCTGAACATTTAGGGTTATGGTACCACTAATAATAGCGTCTACCCCTAAAATTTCCCCCAATTCTTTTATGCTGTAAATGTCTAATGTGTTGTAGCCAATTTCTTGTTTTTTTAGAAAAGCATTGGTGTCTTTTATATTTTGGAAATTTACCCTGTAATGCTTTCTTTTCTCCATTTTTAGAAAGTATGTTTCTAAGGCTTCTTGAACAGCATACCCCTCAGAGGCCTCTAATTCCAATTGCATTTCATCACTTAATCCTTGTTCTAAATTTACTGAAGCTAGAAAAGGAAGGATCGCAATACTTTGATGAGTGGCAGTGATATTTTTGAATTGTTTATTTTCATAGATATTCTTTTGGCCCAATGCCACTTGTGTAAAGAATAAGCATATGACTGAAATACTAAGTATTACTTTGTTGTGCCTATTTAATAATTGATTTTTCATAGTGTATTTAAAGGCTTAAAACAGTGGTATATGTCTGGGTATTTCCCAACATATCTGTGACTTGTATTGTTAATTCGTTCTTTTTTTGAAGATTTGTTCTTGCACCTATATGATGGGTAAGTGTATTGGTTTTAGGTTCGTATTCCATTAGAATCCATTCTCCGTTTAAACTTCCTGAGTAGCTTTCAATTCCAGTTTCTTGATCTTTAATTTCAAGACTCAAAAACTGATAATTTCTAATATTTTGATTGCTCTTAAAGTTTTTTGGTCTTATGCTTGGAGGTATAGAGTCTTGTTTAACGATATAGGTTCCCAATTTATTGGTCTTAGTACTCAGCCAATCGCCGTCTTTTTTAGTATTGCTGTAAATGGAAGACTTTGAACCGAGCATGTAAGCAATGTAACTGTATTTAGAAAAGGAACTGTTCTGTGAATTAAAACTTAGGGTAAATGGTTTTTTCACTGCCCACATAGGTTTGTGTACGTTAATAGTATCTTTAGTCGTTTCTAAGTTTAAATAAACATCCTCATAAAAGCTATTAGCCGGGAAATAGAGACTGCCATGGGCTAGTTTGTAATGTGCAGGATTTTTAGACCAGACAGGGAAAGGTGTTTTGTGAAGTGTTTTTTTTATTGTTGCCGCTTCTGAAGTACCCAAAACAGGTATCTTAATAATGATTTTATTACCATGAAGGTCCATTAGGGTCAGTTCAAGATCAATTGTTTCCTTGGGCTTTATACTAACAATCCCTTTGTTTTTTATTGTTTTAAATATACTTAATGGTTTTCGTGCATTTTGAAACAATTGTACAATACGTTCCCTATGTTTAATCAAATGTGGATAGTCTATGAGCGTATTAATGCCCTTAGTTTCATTAAATGAAAATTTGTCTAATTTAATTTCACCAATCAGCGTATCATTTAATGAAAGCCTATATTGATAAATACCATTTTTATTTGCGGTTAGTTCTTGTCTGTCATAGCCTTTTACTCCTAGGTAAAATGATCCTTTTGCCTCTATAGGACTTGCCTGATAAATGCCTTCAGCTGTTCTTTTAAATGAAAGTTGCACTTTGTTTTCACTTCTGTTTATATGACTACTTTCACCTATAGGATAAGCGAATAATTTTTGAAGAGTTGGTGGTGTTTTGTCCAATACTTCATAGGGGAACTGAAGTGGATTTATAGCTATGGCAGTACCAGTCTTTCTCATTTCAAAGTGAAGGTGTGGTGCGGTAGACCCTCCACTATTTCCAGAAAAAGCAATAGGACTCTCTTTGTACACTTTGAGACTGTCTTTTTTGGGGAAAAGCTGAATGGTATACGATTTGTTAGCGTATTGTTTGTCTTGCACAAATTTTTCTATTTCAGGAGAAAACTTTTGTAAATGTGCGTATACACTACTAGTGCCATTGTAATGGTTTACATAGAGCACTTTTCCATACCCCCAATGTGAAATTTTTATTCTAGACACATAGCCATCTGCAATAGAGAATACTTTTAGACCTTGCTGGTGTTTTGTTTTAATATCTAAGCCTGAATGAAAATGATCAGACCTTAGCTCACCAAAATTACCAGCTAATAATAAAGGGATGTTGAGGGGCGCACTATATATAGTATCTGAAACCTTGCTACCCAAAGTTTTTTGAGCGTACAATGGACCAATTAATATACCTAATACGAAAAAAAAATACAGTGTCTTCATTTGATATTCAAAAGTAAATAAACCGCCTTAGATACAGAAGGGCTTGGAGACTTTATCCAGATAATTTTGTCTATAATTTGGAGCTGACATTTAATAAATTTAAAACTATTGGGCTGCAATTCTAAGAATACCAAGTTTTATATTAACTTTGTTTTATTAGTATGGACAGTTGCAAATGAGTCATCTTAAAGAAATTGTAGGTTCTTTAGAAAATAAGGTAAGCAAATTGGTTCACCGTTTAGAAGGGGTTAAAGAGAATTCTGCCCTTTTAAAAAAGGAACTTGATGAAGCTAAAAAAACCTGTGATTATGCAAAATCACAGGCCACTTATTGGGAGGATAAATACAATGCTTTAAAATTAGCACAGTCTATGTTAGGCAGTGATGAAAACACTACCGAAGCGAAACTGAAGATTAACACCTTAATAAAAGAGCTTGACTATTGTATAGGGGCGCTCTCTAAATAATGTATGTCAAATACGTTTAAAATAAAGCTTTCAATTGCTGACAGGGTATATCCATTGACGATTGCTCCATCTCAAGAGGAAGGTTTAAGAAAAGCCGCTAAACAAATAGAATTGCTTGCTAAAAACTTTGAGCAAAATTATGCTGTGAGGGATAAACAAGATGTTTTGGCTATGTGTGCCTTGCATTTTGCCTCAAAGAAAACTCAGAGTGATATAGAAGAATCTCAAGATAATAAAGAGGTTCAAGAGCGTTTAAAAGCGCTTGAGGAAGTGATTGACAATTCGTTAGGATAATACGTTCTTTTAAATAACATCATTGCCCACACTGGTATTTATTTTTTGACAAACTCAACACTAATTTTTTTTTAAAAGGGTGAGTTTAGATTATGCAAGCATGCCTTACTCGTATAAGGAAACTTAAGTAATTTGTTAGCCCTAAACCTGTTTATTCAGAGTTTGTTCAAAACCCAATCCAATGTGGGCTTTTTTTATATAATTAATTTAATACAAATGGATAGTACAACAATCATAATATCGGCCGTTTTAGGCCTTGCAATTGGATTTGCTATCGCAAAGTTTTTGGAAAAGGGGAAAGCCTCAAAGACCATTATCAATGCGAGAAAAGACGCACTTGCAATTATTAAAAACGCCAAAAAAGAGGGCGAGAATATTAAAAAAGATAAAATATTTCAGGCCAAAGAGCGCTTTTTGGAGTTAAAAGCAGAACATGAGAAGGTGATCCTTTCAAAGGAGAAAAAAATTGGAGAATCTGAAAAACGTACCAGAGATAAAGAATCTCAAGTGAGCAATGAATTGTCTAAGACAAAAAAAATAAATGACTCATTAGAGCAAAAGATTGCGGAAACGACTCACAAAGCTGAAATTCTAGATAAAAAGCAGTCGGAATTAGATAGACTGCACAAAAATCAAGTACAGCAACTTGAGGTTATTTCTGGCTTGTCTGCAGACGAAGCTAAGGAACAGTTATTGGCTTCATTGAAAGATGTCGCTAAATCTGACGCTATGGCCTATATGCAATCTACCATGGAAGAGGCTAAGTTAACCGCCCAGCAAGAAGCTAAAAAAATCATCATTAATACCATTCAAAGGATTGGTACAGAGGAAGCGGTGGAAAACTGTGTTTCCGTATTTAATCTTGAGTCAGACGACGTTAAAGGTAGAATTATTGGTAGAGAGGGTAGAAATATCAGGGCTATTGAGGCAGCTACTGGAGTAGAGATTATTGTAGACGACACACCAGATGCTATTATTCTTTCATGTTTTGATTCTGTGCGTAGGGAGATTGCTAGATTGTCATTACACAAATTAGTGACTGATGGTAGAATTCACCCTGCTAGAATTGAAGAGGTTGTTAAGAAGACAGAGAAGCAAATTGAAGAAGAAATTATAGACATAGGAAAACGTACCGTAATTGATTTAGGAATTCATGGATTACATCCTGAACTCATTAAAGCGGTTGGGCGTATGAAGTATCGTTCTTCTTACGGCCAGAATCTTTTGCAACACTCTAGAGAAGTGGCTAAGCTCTGTGGAGTTATGGCTGCTGAATTGGGGATTAATGCAAAACTAGCCAAGCGTGCAGGGCTTCTTCACGATATTGGTAAGGTCCCTAATACTGAGGCAGAGGTAGAAACCCCTCACGCTATCTTGGGAATGCAATGGGCGGAGAAGTTTGGAGAAAAACCAGATGTGTGTAATGCTATTGGAGCCCACCACGATGAAATTGAAATGAATACCCTTATCGCTCCTATTGTACAAGTCTGTGATGCCATTAGTGGTGCAAGACCAGGAGCTAGAAGACAGGTATTAGACTCCTACATTCAAAGATTAAAAGACTTAGAAGATGTTGCTTTTGGTTTTCCAGGGGTGCAGAAAGCCTATGCCATTCAGGCGGGTAGGGAATTAAGGGTTATTGTAGAAAGTGAACGTGTTACAGATGACCAAGCCTCAGAACTATCCTTTGAAATTTCACAAAAGATTCAGACAGATATGACCTATCCTGGCCAAGTTAAGGTCACTGTGATTAGAGAAACTAGGGCTGTAAATGTAGCCAAGTAGTTTGCGATGAAATCCGAGTATAAAAAAAGCCCTGCTCGCTAAGCAGGGCTTTTTTTGTCTTAAGGAAAGCTTTTATTCTGTGGCTCCTTCTTCTGTAGCTTCTTCGTTTGTGGCCTCTTCTTCCTCTTTGTTTATTTTATGTGTTAGGATATTTACCTTTTTGAGTTTTTCTTTCCAAGTGTCAATATCTTCTTTGTGCTTATTAATTTTAAGGACAACTTCTTTCACTACAGGATTGTCCTCAGAGGCATTTGAAAAGAATTCTAAGTTGTTTTCTAATTGTCGCATCTCATTTTTAGACTCTTCAATCTTTTTGCGAATAAAAGCTTTTTCGTTAGCAAGTGCATAGTCATTATCAGAACTGGCCAACTGATTGAGTTTGTCTCCGTATTTAAGTAATTCCCCCGCCTGTTTGTCAATATTTAATTTAAGAAAAAGAGCGTCTAAAACCTTATTAAAGGTATTGTTAATGTTTTTGCTTTTAAAAGGTACCCTTCCAATATTTTTCCAAGCAGCTATTTGTGCTTTTATAAATGAAAGGTCTTTTTCTTTATCTGCCCCTAGGTCATATGCTTTTAAGTCTGCCAACACGGTCTCTTTGGCGGTTAAATTTTGCTGTTCTACAGCATTGTTCGCATTTTTATGCTTATTTACATTGGTAAAATAGGTGTTACAAGCAGTCTTAAATGATTTCCAGATTTTATCTGAATACTTCCTTGGAACATGTCCAATTGTTTTCCACTCATTTTGAATGCGCTTAAAAGTCTGCGTAGTTTCATCACTCACTTCGCTATCTTTGAGGGAATTAGCAGTTTCTAGTAATGCTTTCTTTGCATCAAGATTTTCTTGCTGCTCATTTTTTAAGTGCTTGTAGAAACTATTTTTATGCTGATTAAATAGCTTAGTAGCAGCTTTAAATGCTTTCCAGGTTTTTTCATTTTGTTTTTGAGGTACTTTTCCAGTTTCAAAAAATGTATTCCTGAGGGTTTCTACCGTTTTCATCTGGCTTTGAATCCCTTTATGCGTGCTGGCAATACCTTCACTAATCGCATTAATCTTAGCAATAATTTCAAGCTTTATCTCCAGATTTCCTTCAAAACTTTTTTCTAAGGATTTAAAATGTTCCTGTCTTTTTTCATGAATGACCTTAGTCGCTGCACTAAAACGATCCCAAACGACCTCTCTATTTTCCTTGTCTACTGGACCTAAATCTTCTTTCCATATTTTATGCAGTGTTTGAAGCTCTTGGAATGCCTTATGAATATCAGTTTCTGTCTGAAGTGCTTCTGCTTTCTCAATAATTTTGAGTTTTTCCTCAAGATTGTGTTTAAAATCTAAGTCTCTTAATTCTCTGTTGAGGTTTAGGAAATCATAAAAGATTTCCATATGATGGTGATAGGTTTTCCAAACATCATTGTAGTGAGTTCTTGGAATTGCCCCTGCATTTTTCCATTCTTTTTGTATTTCCTTAAAGTTTTTGTAGGTGTCGTTAATGTCTTCTTCAACATTTACTAAGCCCTTGAGTCTTTCTATCAGTTCTAGGCGTTTCTTGAGGTTGTTTTGAAGGTTAGACTCCAAGGTCTTGTAATAGGCGTCTTTTTTCTCGCGATACTCGCCATACACCTCATTAAATTGCCTTTTGGCTACAGAATTGTATCTAAAGTCTATTTCGTTACCGCCCCCCTCTATGAATTCTGCCTTTTTTTGTTCCAAGAAATCTTGAAATTTAACATCAAAGGCTGCTTTTATAGCGTCAACATTCTTTTTAATTGTTTGGACTTTTTCATTTTTGACAAGCCTTTGAAGTTCCCCGACTAGATTTTCCATATTCAATGTTTCATAGTCCAAATCTGGAATACTATGTCTGGAAGCATTATCTACATCTTCTGCGTCTTCTGCATTAGAATCATCAATTTCAGATTGAGGATCTTCTTGCGAAGTATTTTCCTCATGATGGGTTTGTTTGTCAATTTTTTCATCTTCTTTTCCTACCGGATCTTGTAGGTTTCCGTCTTTTTCTTCTAACATGTTATATAGTTTTTGTCAGTTCAAAATAGAGAGGGTTTCTGCCCTTTCTTATCCTCAGTAATATACTAACATATAACTATATATAAAAATTTATTGTTTTTTTAAACCCTAAGTATTTTAACTATTCCAAATCTCCCAGGAGGCCTCTGCTTGGCCCACTAACATTTCGTAGCCGTTTTTAATTTTAGCCCCCCTTAATTTTGCTTCATTCAAAAAAGCCGTTAGCTCAGGATTGTAAATTAAATCAAAGGCAATATGATTTGCACCAATTTGACTGTAGTCAATATCTGGTTTTTGATCTATCTCAGGGAAGGTACCAATAGGGGTGCAATTAACGATGATTAAGTGCTCTTGTAAGATCTCTTTTGTGAGATCTTTGTAACTTATTTGTCCCTCTTTAGATTGTCTAGATACATATAGAAAAGGAATACCCATGCTTTTAAAAACATGAGATACTGCCTTAGATGCTCCACCAGTCCCAAGAATAAGTGCTTTTTTATGCTCGGAAGATATAAGAGGTTCTATGGCTTTTCTGAACCCTATGACGTCTGTATTGTAACCTACGGTCCCTTCTTTTGTGAACTTAATAGTGTTTACCGCACCTATTTCTGCAGCAGTTGGATCTAGCTTAGTCAAGAAAGGTATTACAGATTCCTTGTAAGGAATGGTTACATTCATTCCTTTTAAGTCTGTTGTTTGGTCTAATACTTTATTAAAATTGCTGAGGTCTTGAAAATCAAAATTCTCGTAAGAATATCCCTCAAGTTTAAGTTGTTCAAACTTTTTAGAAAAATAATTTCCTGAAAAAGAGTAAGAAATATCTTTTCCTAGTAATCCGTATTTATTGCTTCTTTTTGTGTGCATAAGATTCTAAAGCCATTAAAATTACAAAACCTAATCCCATCCAAAAAATGGCCCACCATGTAGCTGCCTCTTGAATAGAAGGAATGTACCTCTGGTAATTTAATATTATTTTATGCTGGTTTGAATCCAACAAAGGTTTTCCTAATTCATTTAGTTTGTAAATAGTTTCTTTCCAGGGCCAAACAACCCCTAGAGACCCGGAAATAAAACCAATTATGATCGCTGTGCTAATGGCGTTAAAACGCTTCAAAACAACACTGATTAAGTGGGATAAAGTGACCAATCCGGCTGTAGATCCCAAGGTGAAAACAGCCAGTATTTTTAGTGTTTTAAGTCGCTTTGGATTGTTCCAAAAACTAAAGTCGCCTTGGATAATTTCAAAAAAAGTGTCGTAAAGCGCATTAACACTATCTACAAGTAGGAGTACATAATTGCCTAAAAGCATTAGGATGAATGAACCAGATAAGCCAGGAAGTGTCATTCCAGATACACTAATCATTCCGCAGAAAAACACAAACAATAAGTGGTCATTCTCTTTGGCAGGGCTAAGAAAACTAATACTCACACCAATGCCCAGTCCAATGAATCCCCATAGGATTGTACTGCTATTCCATTGTTTAAACTGTTTGGATATATAGTATACGGACCCCAAAATCATGCCAAAGAAAAGGGACCAAACATAGGTTTCTTGAGTAAGTAGAAAATAATCGAGCGCTTTAGAAACACTAAAATAGCTTACGATCATTCCCATAAGGAGTACCCAAAGAAAGGGACCGTTTATATAGTAGTAGAAAGACTTAAATCTTCCTGATACAAGCAGGAAAAACGCTTTTTTATTGACCTTTTTTAGCGCGTAAATAAATTCTTCATAAAAACCACCAACAAATGCTACAATTCCACCTGAGACCCCAGGAACTTTATTTGCGGCACCCATAGCCAGTCCCTTTAAAAAAAGGAATATGTTGTCTTGTAAGGTTCTTTGCCGCTCCATAATGTCAATGATGTAACACTTAGGTGTTTTTTTTATTAGCAGTTTTTTCTAAGATGAAAATTAACGAAAAGCCAAAAATAGCCAACAGGCTAGCAGTAATTATTTGTGTGTTCCCAGAAAAATCCCAAGGCAATACATTTTTAGAGGCCAAAACAATCTCTTTATCCCGAACTATTCTTGAGGAAACGACCTCCTTCCAAGGCCATATTTTAGATAGCGATCCTATAATAAACCCCATTAGTATAGAGAGTGTTTGATTTTTAAAATGATTAAGGGTCCATTTTAAAATTCTAGAAAAAGAGGCCAGACCTATAATACAGCCTGCACCAACAGTGGCAATGATCAACAGATCCCTTTGATGAACCGCATTTAATATGGGTTCATATGAACCGAGCAATACTAAAATAAATGCCCCAGATATGCCCGGTAAAATCATAGCGCAAATGGCTAAGGCACCAGACAGAAATAAATACAAGGGTTGTTGGCTGTTTTCAACTACCCCCAATTCCCCTATACCAATGGCTATGGCTATTCCAATAACTGCCATAATATAATCTTCAGGTTTTTTATTTTTGATTGATTTACCAATAAAAACAACACTAGCTAAAACCAAGCCAAAGAAGAAAGACCAAAGTAGGACTGTCTCATGGTTCAGAAGCCAACTAATGCCTTTTGCTAGTGAGATTACACTAACACCAATACCTAGAAAAAGCGCTGTTAAAAAATGTCCATTAATATGTGCCCAAAAGCTTTTAATCCCTTCCTGTTTCCACTTTTTTAAGGCTTTGAGGTTCACATTATTTATACTCTCTAAGAGCTCCTCATAAATACCAGATATAAACGCAATGGTTCCACCTGAAACTCCAGGAACCACATCTGCAGCACCCATAGCCATACCTTTTAAAAAAAGGACAATATAATTCCTGTTTGTTTTTTTTTGCATGTCTAGCGTAAAGTTTAAAAATAGGGTATTTTAACTAGAAGCCTTGCTAGAGGTGCTAATAAAATTGGAAACCCAAGTACTGTTAAAAAAACCAGGATATTGACTTTTGAAATGCGCTAGAAGATTGTAGTCTAATCTCAATGCCTCAGAAAGATGGTATTTGCTTTGCTCAATATCTTGAGAAAGCCCAAAAATAAATGCCAACCGATACCTTAAGGAGGCAATTTCTGGGAAGAAGCCAATCGCTTGAAGTAGTATTTGATTCGCCGCCTCAAATTCTTTATTCTCCATGACTACCAGGGCCCAAGACTCCCATGTGCTCAAATCATAATCTCCAAACTCAACGGCCTGTTTGTAGGCAAAATCTGCCTCGTCTAATTGCCCTAAGCTCACATTTATTTGCGCACATTTTTTCCAATAAGCTTCATTTTCGGTGTCAATATGCAAGGCCTTATTAATGTAATAAAGTGCCTTTTCATAATTTTTCTCCTTAATATAAAAATTGGTTATGGCCAGCCAACCTTTGTCTAAAAGTGGGTCCTCATGGACTGTTTTATAGTAGTATTGTTGTGCGAGATCTGAATTTCCAATTTTTTCATGACACCTGCCAATTCTAAGGTAAGCATGAGCAGTGGGGTCCTCTAAGTCTATGGTGGTCTCATAATTCTCAATCGCTTCATTATAGCGCTTGAGTTTTTCTAAAACCATGGCTTTTTCAAAATAAGCGCCAATAAATGATTCATCAGATATTATAGCAAAATCAAAGGCAGTGAGCGCCTCTTTATAGAGACCTTTGCTCTTGTATTGCTTTCCAAGCTGATGCCATGCCACTTCACAATAGGGTTCTTTTTCTAAATAATCATTGAGATAAGAAATAGCGCCATCAGGATCTTCTAAATATTCAAAGCAATAGATAATATTATACAGTGAGGCATAGTCCTGAGGATCTTCTTCCACACATTTAATAAAATTGTGCTTAGCTTTCTCAAAATCTTCTAAAAACAAATATTCCATCCCCAAAAGGGCATAGATGTCTAAAGTGTCTTCTGTGAGTAATAAGGCTTTCTCAAGACAACTAATAGCTTGAAGGTGTTTGTCTTGTTTAGACCAAATGTTGGCCCTTTGAATATATATTTCCTCGTTTTTTTGGTCTAGAGACTCTAAGTAATCCAACTGAGTAATTGCGAGATCTAGTTTGTTCTCAAAGACCATTACTTCAATTTCTAGCAACTTTAAAGGGGTCGTTTCAGGGTGTTGTTCCAAGCCAATTTTAATGGCTTTTTTTGCCAGTGAAACCTTTCCATTATTGAGATAGTGGTGTATGATGTCTTCAAAATCCTCCGCGTCAAAAAAGTACACGTCGTCTGTTTTGAGCATAGATTCAAACTTTGCGATTGGCTCGCTACCTTCTTCATTAGGATCTAACGCCATAGCGTATATCTTGGGGTTTCAATTAATTTAAATTTAGGGGTAATCCCATTAACAAAGCTTAAATTCTGGGGGTTATTATTAACAAATTAGTTAACACTACAAGAGATTAATTTAAAGTCCTTGTGTTTTTATCTAAAATCTTTAAAATTAAATCGCAGCCTTTCTCCAATTCATCCATTGAAATAGTTAAGGGGGGAGATATTCTCACAGCTTTTTTCTCAAAGAGCAACCAGAAAAGAATTAATCCATTTTTTGACGCTTCCAAAACTAATTCATTGGCTTTTTCAGGAGAGGCTAAAATGAGTGCTAACATGAGCCCTTTTCCTCTAATTTCTTTTATGTCAGGGTGCTGTAATTTACGCCTCAAAAAAGCCTCTTTCTCTAAAGTTTGAGCCATGAGGTTTTCTTCTTGGATAATTTCTAAAGTGGCCTTGCAGGCCGATGCTATTACAGGATTTCCCCCAAAAGTGGTAATATGTCCAAGGCTGGGCTTTTCTTGAAGTAAGTCCATAAGGGGTTTAGATGCTATAAATGCGCCAACGGGTAGACCACCAGCCATTCCTTTACCTACGACCAATATATGGGGTACACATTGGTAATGCTCAAAAGCAAATAGCGCTCCTGTACGCCCAAATCCTGGTTGAATTTCATCTAAAATGAGCAATGCACCAACCGCTTCGCAGCGTTCTTTTACAGCTTTTAAATACCCATTATTTGGGCAAATGAATCCTGCTCCCCCTTGAATGGTTTCTAGGAGCACTGCAGCCGTTTTTTCTGTGATTTGTGACAATTCTATAAACGCATTGAAATGTATAAATCTTACACCGGGTACCAGTGGTCTAAAAGCAGCTTTTCTGTCTTCATATCCCATGACACTTAAACTCCCCATTGTATTTCCGTGGTAAGCATGGTGTGCTGCAATAATTTCATGTCTTCCTGTAGCCCTTCTCGCTAATTTCATAGCGCCTTCTATGGCTTCTGTCCCTGAATTTACTAGGTAAGTGCAATCCAAACCTTCTGGAAGCAATGCCGCCAATGATTTAGTGTAATCAATAGCTGGTTTCTGGGCGTATTCTCCATATACCATGACATGCATGTATTTGGCCGTTTGTTCTTGAATGGCTTGGACAAGTTTTGGATGGGTGTGGCCAACGCTACAAGCAGAAACACCGGCAACAAAATCAAGGTGACCCTTTCCGTTAGAGTCGTAAATATAACTGCCCTTGGCATGAGAAACTTCTAAAGCCAGGGGGTGGGGGGTAGTTTGTGCCTGATATTTTAAAAAATCTGAGATCACTGCTGAGATAGTTGCTTTTTTGTGGTTTTCTCTTCAGTATTGGCTAGATTTTCTCGGTCAATCGGTTGGGTGAGTCCCCTGATCTTAGCTAATTTAATCTGTAGATCTTCCGGTCCAAATATATCATCTTTAGTTCTAATTCTCTCGTCACCAAACCATAAAAATCCCTCTAATTTCCTGTCAATTACTGGAAGTTCTGACAGTGGGTAAATGGTGCCATCTGGTGCAGTTATAAAAGTAATTTCATTAATGTCGTTGTTAACCATCTCAATAGCAATTTCACTACAAATGGTTTTGTTAATTCCCATGAGTTCTTGCTCCTTATCGTATAAGTAATAGATGAGCTCAGTGTTCTTGATCAAGTTTAAAAAGCGAAGTGCATTGTTCTCAAAAACACCGAACATGTCTTTTCCCTTGGCCTGGTTAAATCCTATCTTACGAATAGTATCTTTAGCTACAATGAAAGCATTATTGAGTACCTCTAGGGAGTCTAGTGATTTTGTTTTTGGATCTGATTTTAAATGAATCACATCTCCGGTCATCTGGTTTTCACCATTCCAAATTATAGGCCTTTTAATGAGCTGAGTAAGTCCTGTACTTTGATCAAAATGAATGGAATCGCATTTGCCACTCAAGTCGGTCTTGTAAAACTTAGCCCCTCTAAATGCCCTTAAAATTCTGGCGTCAGGCTTTCCTGTAAGCATAATAGTGTCTCCGTGCATATACAGGGAGTCTTTCTCTACTAAGCTAATAGAGACTGCTTTTTTTGTTGCGAATACGGAATCTTTTGCCTTAAAAACCTCTGCGTAATGCGCCCTAATAACACCATTATTTATGGTGTCTGTAACAACAATGTTATTGGTTGCAGAGGCAAATTTTCTATTTTTATTGAAATAAACAGAATCTCCTTCAATGATTCTATTATTGTAGTTAATCTTGGTGTTTTTAATTCCATAACCACTCTCTGTTGTCATATTGTAATAGCCACGTTCGCAATAAAAGGTGTATTCCTTCCCATAAATTGTAGAAGGGCCATACATATAGGCATTTTTTGAAGTAGTGTAATAGTCTAGCTGCTGTGAACGTAGTTTGTATTCAGGATTAACCACCTCTACACGGCTTAAAAACTGATATTTCTTTGGAGTTAAATAGTACCTTCCAATATCTGAAGTCAAGGTGTTTTGGCTGTCTACAATAGTGCCTTTTTTGTTGTAATAGGCCTCTTGTTTTTCTCTATTAAAGTAAAGTGTGTCAGAGGGTGTTAAAGTCATGTCAGTATTTTTTAAGCTGACAGACTCCCATGCTTTGGCCAATTGAGAAACACCATTGTAGTCCAATTGTCCTGCATTCATGAAGATGGAATCTCCTTGAATGAGTGTGATATTTCCTTTGGCCCTTATCTTGTTTTCTGCAGGATAGAAAATGGCAATATCACACCAGAGGTCTGCACCTTGGTGTCTAAATTGAACTTGTTTGTCATCTTTACTAAAGATGGAAGCCCCGGGAAATTGCGCTTCATCCTTTGTGAAATTTCCCCCATAAACAATTTGGATTTGCTTCTCTTGGCCTTGAACCTTAGCAGGCAAGAAGCATAGGGAAATAAGCAGTGTAAAAACGTAGTATTTCTTCAAAGGGTCTAATTGCTAATGGTTAAATAAGAAAAAAGCTTTACCCCTTATGTAAAAATACAAGGGGTAAAGAAACTTTTTTATCTATGAATAGTTTGGGTTCTATCTGGACCTACCGATACAATTTTGATAGGCACTTCTAGTACTTCTTCTAAATAACTAATGTAATTCATTAGATTTTCAGGCAATTGTGATTCAGAAGACATTTTAGTTAAATCCTGCTCCCAACCCGGCATTTCAATATAGTTTGGGGTCACATTATCTGGTTCCACATTGTATGGAAAATGAGAGATAGTGGCTCCTTTGTACTGGTATGAATCGCAGATTTTGATTGTTTTAAATCCAGAAAGCACATCTGCTTTCATCATCATTAATTCTGTGACGCCATTAATTGTAATCGCGTATTTAAGCGCAACAACATCAATCCAGCCACATCTTCTGGCCCTTCCAGTTGTAGCACCAAATTCATTGCCTACACGACCCATAGTTTCCCCGTCAGTGTCAAATAGTTCAGTGGGGAAAGGACCACTTCCTACTCTGGTGGTATAGGCTTTAAAAATACCCAATACGCGTCCTATTTGGTTGGGTGCAACGCCAAGCCCTGTACAAGCTCCAGCTGCAGTAGTGTTGGAAGAAGTCACAAATGGGTAAGTACCAAAGTCAATATCTAACAAAGAACCCTGTGCCCCTTCTGCTAATATTTTTTTACCTGCTTTTTGAGCTTCGTATAAGTATTGTTCAGAATCAATAAAAGTCAGTGATTTTAATTGGTCTATGGCTTCAAAGAAAGCGGTTTCTAATTCTTCTAAATCATACTGAATGTCTACGTCGTAAAAACCAATCATAGATTGGTGCTTATCTGCAAGGGCTCTATATTTTTCTTTCCAGTCGCTCATTTCTAAATCCCCTACACGCATACCATTTCTACCGGTCTTATCCATGTAAGTAGGACCAATACCTTTAAGTGTTGAACCAATTTTAGCCTTTCCTTTTGCAGCCTCAGATGCAGCGTCTAAAAGCCTGTGCGTAGGAAGGATTAAATGTGCTTTTCTTGAAATTAGCAACTTGCTTTTAAAATCTATTTTAAAAGCGGCTAAGTTCTCTAACTCTTTTTGAAAAATGACAGGGTCTATAACGACTCCATTTCCAACAATGTTTTTTGCTTCTTTGTGAAAGATACCCGATGGTATAGTGTGTAGTACGTGCTTGATTCCGTCGAACTCAAGGGTATGACCTGCGTTAGGCCCTCCTTGAAATCTTGCTATAATGTCGTAATCTTTGGTGAGTACGTCTACGATTTTACCTTTTCCTTCATCTCCCCATTGGAGTCCTAGTAGTAAGTCTACTGCCATTTTTTTGCTAGTTGTTATGTTTATTCTTTAGGTGTTTCCAATTGTTCTTTGGTCCCGTAAAAGTATAAAGAATGGTTGTTTATTTTTATATTAAAAACTTCTTCTATTGTTTTTTTTATCGCTTGAATTCTAGGGTCACAAAATTCAATAACTTCTCCTGTGTCTGTTAGAATTACGTGGTCGTGTTGGTGGTCAAAATAAGACTTTTCATATTGGGCTTGATTTTTTCCAAACTGATGCCTTCTCACCAATTTACAATCCATTAAAATCTCAATGGTATTGTATAAGGTAGCTCTACTGACCCGGTAGTTTTTATTTTTCATTTGAATGTAAAGAGATTCAATATCAAAATGCGACTCACTGTCATATATTTCCTGAAGTATAGCATATCTTTCGGGTGTTTTCCTATGTCCATTTTCTTCTAAGAAAGCCGTAAATACGTTTTTAACTATTTCTTGGTTGTTGTTTGAAGATGCCATGGTTATGAAAGGTCTTAAGGAGCAAAGGTAATGCTAAATTTTATAATCTACTCACTTTATCAATGCCGTTAATATGCTTTAAATTTCCAATAAGTTTCTTGAGGGTATCGTTATTTTTTACCACCACTTTTATCTTCCCGCTAAAAGTCCCTCCATCTGTATTAAAGTTAATGGCTCTCATATTCACATTCATTTGGTTAGAGATCACTTTAGTAATATTACTGACCAATCCTAAATTGTCTAAACCATTTAAGGCTATTTCTGCAGAAAATTCTTCCTGAGAGGCGTCTATCCAATTTGCTGCAATAATTCTATAAGCATAATTAGATTGAAGAGAGATGGCATTAGGACAATTTTTTTTGTGCACTTTTATGCCATCGTTAATGCTAATAAACCCAAAGACTTCGTCTCCGGGGATAGCATTACAACAGGGAGATAACTTATAGGGTAGTTTTTCCTCGTCTTTTCCAAATACGAGCGTATCTAAATTAGAAGAGAGTTCCTCTTTGTCAATATCTTCTGGTATGGGATTTCTCCTGATTTTATTTTTAAAAAAGGAGATAAAAGCGTTGTTGTAAGAAGCGGCAAAATCTTTTAGCTTAACATTGTCAATAATGCCACTACCCACTCTGTAATATAGGTCTAGACTAGTTTTTAACTTAAAAAAAGTAACTAGTTTGTTCACAGTGTCCTCATTGAGGGTAATCTTTTGAGATTTTAACTTTCTTCTGAGTATTTCTTTACCTTCTTCAGCAATGGCTTTTTAGCCTCTTTGAGTGCAGTTTTAATCTTAGATCTGGCCCTAGCAGTTGTAGCGTAATTGAGCCAGTTTTGGGTGGGCTTTGCATTTTCAGAAGTAATCACTTCTACCTGATCACCTGAATGAAGGGGCGTGTTTAGGGGCACCAATTTCCCATTAACCTTAGCACCACGAGTCTTTGATCCTATCTGAGTGTGAATGCTAAAAGCAAAGTCTAAAGGGGTAGCTCCCTTGGGGAGTGATTTGAGTTCTCCTTTTGGCGTGAAAACAAAAATTTCTTTGGAATAAAGGTTTAGTTTAAACTCCTCTACAAAATCTACTGCATTAATATTGTCATTTTCTAATGCCTCTTGAAGTCTGTTAAGCCAAAGGTCAATTCCCTGTTCTTTTTGAGCGCCGTGTTTGTATTTAAAATGTGCCGCATAGCCTTTCTCTGCAATTTCGTGCATGCGCTCAGAGCGAATTTGCACTTCTATCCATTTCCCTTTGGGCCCCATTACGGTAATGTGTAGGGCTTCATAACCAGTGGTTTTTGGAGAGGTAATCCAATCTCTTAACCTTACTGGATTAGGGGTAAAGTGATCGGTTACAATAGAATAAATTTTCCAAGCCAAGAATTTTTCGTCTTCTGGGGCGGAGGCATAGACAATTCTTATGGCGAATTTGTCATAAATTTCATCGAATGTAACCTGTTGTTTGAGCATTTTTCTCCTGATGGAGAAAATAGATTTCATGCGCCCTTTAATCGAGTATTTAAACTTTTCTTTAGCCAGAGAGTCCTTGATACTACTAGTAAAGTCATCTATATACTTCTGTTGATCTTCTTTACTTTCTTCAATTTTATCTGAAATATCATTAAATACTTCAGGCTCAGTGTATTTTAAACTGAGGTCTTCAAGCGCTGTTTTAATATTGTACAGTCCTATTCTATGGGCTAAAGGGGCGTAGATATATAAAGTCTCTGAAGCAATTTTCAGTTGTTTGTACTCCGGCATGGAGTCCATGGTGAGCATGTTGTGGTAACGGTCTGCTATTTTAATAATAATAACCCTTACGTCGTCGTTTAGGGTCAATAACATTTTCCTAAAATTCTCCGCTTGTTGGGAGATATTCATGTCTTTTTTAAGGTGGGCAATTTTTGTTAAGCCATTCACAATTTTGGCTACTATAGGGCCAAATAAGCGTTCAATATCTGGCAAAGTATATGAGGTGTCTTCTACTACATCGTGAAGAAGAGCAGCCGCAATTGAGGTAGCGTCTAACCCAATTTCAGAGGCGACAATTTTAGCCACAGCAATAGGGTGAAAGATATAAGCTTCACCAGATTTCCTTCTTTGGTCGCTGTGGGCCTCCACAGCAGTGTCAAATGCTAATCGAATGAGTTTTTTATCGTCCTCAGTTAGGGACTGATAACTAATCCTCAGCAGTTCTTTATACTCCTTGGCAATGGCCTTATTTTCTGCAATAATTTCCTGCTCACTTAACATACTATAAAGATATTAAATCTCCGAAATATCTCTCTGTCTTATGGCCTCAAATATCAGGATTCCTGCCGCGACAGATACATTCATGGAATCTATCTTGCCTCGCATGGGAATGCGAATGTTTTGGTTGGACCGTTCCAACCAAATCGCTTCTAAACCTGTGGCTTCAGTACCCACTATAATAGCGGTCGTATCTCTGTAAGACACTTCTGTGTGGGGTTTAGAAGCTTGCAGCGCAGCTGCATATACATTCGCTTCTGCTGCCTGTAAATAATCCAATACCTCTTTGCTTGTTCCCGTAGCTACTGGAACAGTAAAAACACCCCCCACTGAGGAACGGATTACATTGGAATTATAAAGATCTGTTTTTGGATTTGCAATGATTACGGCGTCTAGCTTTGCGGCATCGGCCGTGCGGAGCAAGGCCCCAATATTACCAGGCTTTTCAGGGGCCTCTGCCACAAGAAACAAGGGGTTTTTGGAAGTGACTTTCAAATCCGAAAGTGTATGAGACTTGGTAGCAGCAACAGCAATAATACCCTCGGTACTGCTTCTTTGTGCCAATTTTTCAAAAGCAGCTCCAGACAAAACAATTGGAGCTATCCCTGTCTGCTGCCCTGCTAATTTTTTTAATATTCCCGAAAGTGCATGGGGACTTAAAATGGTGGGTTCATAATAAAATTCTAAGATTTTATAGTGACACTCCATGGCCAATTCTAATTCTCTTAGCCCCTCGATGATGAATTTTTTGGTTTGTATTCTGGCCCTAGATTTTTCCTTGAGGCGAAGCATCTCCTTTACCTTGGGATTTTGAGCACTTTGTATGACACTATGGGTTTCCATGCCACAAAAGTAGCCTATTTTGAAAATAAAAAAGGGGGCTTTTTACAAAAAGCCCCCTTGATTTTTAAAATGTAGTTAAAAATGGTTAATCCGTTTTTTCGGATCTATTGTATTTTCCCATATAACGCTTCCAAAGCTCTGTTTGGTGGGTTTCTAAAGACAATTGTCTACCTTGAATAAAAGCATGACTCACTAAATTAGTGCGCATGTCTAAGGCGTCTCCTTCAGATACAAATAAGGTAGCGCTTTTACCCACTTCTAAACTGCCAAATTCTTGATCAATGCCTAGAATTTTCGCTGCATTTAGGGTGATTAGGGAAAGTGCTTCTTCTTTATCCATTCCTTGTCCCACCACTTGACCTGCGTAAAAAGGCAGGTTTCTATTTTGAAAATTTGCTGCGTCTGCATTTTGAATACTCACTAAGATTCCAGCGTCTGCTAACAATTTAGGAAGCTTGTAAGGCTGGTCGTAATCTGCGTCATCTGAACCAGGAAGGTTGTGAGTGGCTTCTACCAAAACAGCAATGTTGTGTTTCTTTAAAAAGGGGATTACTTTATAAGCTTCTGAACCGCCTACAATAACAATCTCCTGAACGCCTAATTTTTTAGCTGTGCTTACTGCGTCCATAATTTCCTTTTCTCCGTTAGCGCCAATAAAGAGTTTTTTAGATCCGTCAAACAACCCTTTAGCCGCTTGGAAAGGGGCATTTTTTTCAGAGGAAAGTGCGTCGTTATACACTTTTGCATTTTCCATGAAAACTACAAAGGCGTCTATATCTCTTTTGTAATTGTTATTGGGTTTAAGACCTGGATCTTCTCCCATCCACCAGCGACCTCTTCTAAAAGAGCTGGGCCAGTTCATATGAACAGCGTCGTCTGTTTTTACTACGGCGTCTTCCCAGTTCCAAGCGTCTAATTGCATGACAGAAGAAGTCCCTGAAACAAAACCGCCTTTTGGAGACACTTGGGCCAATAAAATCCCATTGGGGCGCATACTTTCTACGACTTTAGACTCTGCATTATAGGCAATTAAAGACCTCA
Source organism: uncultured Flavobacteriaceae bacterium (assembly GCA_937136755.1). GTDB lineage: Bacteria > Bacteroidota > Bacteroidia > Flavobacteriales > Flavobacteriaceae > MAG-120531. The sequence goes on from CAKZOR010000087.1 coordinate 30,174, forward strand.
CATGAGGAATAATATCCCCAATCTCATCTTGGTCATCTGTGGCTCTTACGGCATCTATTTCTACCAATCCCAAAGAAGAACAGTTGGCAATAAACCCAGGATATACGTGCTTACCATTGGCATTAATTACCTCACCTTCTGTAGGAGTGTTGGCACCTCCAATTGCTGTGATAATGCCAGATTTAAATACCAAAGTGGCATTTTCTATGACATTTCCATTACCAAGATGTGCAGTAGCGCCAGTAATGCTAATCGCAGTTTCTTGTGTTCCTGCGGGAGTCTGTTGTGCCCATATATTTGAACAAGCCAGTGTAAGGGCTAGTGCGAGCAAACTATTTTTAAAATATTTCATACGATTCATTTTTTCAATTAATTTAATCTAACATAGTGTCACAGTGAAACTCCACCTTCATGCTTCGCTTAGGTGCTTGTGTTGGAGCACCGCTCTTTTTATCTGCAATCATCATTTGAATTAAGGTGTTTTTTTCTGCTTGAATGGCAGCTCTTTGCGCTTTGTCTTTTTCTAAATCAAAGTAGGTAACTCCTTCTATCATGGTTTTTTCTGCTTTCGCATATACAGACATAGGATGGTTGTTCCAAAGGACTAAATCTGCATCTTTTCCAACGGCTATACTACCCACTTTATGGTCTACATGTAACAATTTGGCAGGATTGATTGTGACCATTTTCCAAGCTTCTTCTTCAGACATGCCACCGTATTTCACTGTTTTAGCAGCTTCCTGGTTTAGGCGCCTAGACATTTCAGCGTCGTCTGAATTAATGGCCACCGTAACACCTTGGCTTTGCATAATGGCTGCATTGTAAGGAATGGCGTCGTTTACCTCGTATTTATAAGCCCACCAGTCAGAGAAGGTAGACCCTCCTACACCGTGTTCCGCCATTTTATCGGCTACTTTGTAGCCCTCCAAAATATGGGTGAAGGTGTTGACCTTAAAATTGAACTGCTCGGCCACTTTCATAAGCATATTGATCTCGCTCTGTACATAAGAGTGACAGCTAATAAAGCGCTCTCCATTCAAAATCTCTGCCAATACTTCCATTTCCTCGTCATAGCGATAAGCTTGCTTGCTTTTTTTCTTAGCGTCGTATTCTTTGGCACGTTGAAAGTAGTTTATAAACATTTGTTCTACGCCCATTCTCGTTTGAGGAAAACGGCTGTAAGAAGACCAATTAGATTGTTTCACGTTTTCACCTAAGGCAAATTTTATAAAGCCAGGGGCTTCTTTAAAAATCAATTCATCTGCAGTAGCTCCCCATCTTAATTTAATAATGGCCGAGCGTCCGCCAATGGGATTTGCAGAACCGTGTAAGAGTTGCATGGTGGTTACTCCTCCAGCTAAATCTCTATAAATACCCATGTGTTCAGGATCTATAACGTCTTCCATTTTTACCTCAGCAGTACTGTTTTGCCCTCCCTCATTCACAGCTTTCAAGGCAATGTGAGAGTGTTCATCTATAATACCAGCGGTAAGGTGCTTTCCGGTTGCATCTATGATTTTGGCATTTCCTGCAGCAAGATCTTTACCTATTTTAACGATTTTTCCATTTCTGACCAGTACATCTGTATTGTCTAATATTCCAGCGTCTTCTGAGGTCCAAACCGTAGCATTTTTAAACAAGGTGTTTTCTGCTGTAGGTCTGTTTTTATAACCATAGCCCACATTTGGAAAAGTAACTGGCATTACTGCTGGCGCACTAGTAATGGCCGCTTCTTTTTTGCTTTCAAATGCACTTGTTTTAGTCGCAGTAAAAAGGGCTTCTGCGCCGTCTTCTTTTACGATAGTCCCTTCAATAGGACCATTTTTGCTAGCCAGTGCAGAGAGTCTGAATTTTCCATCTCCAGCCTCATTGGTGATGGTCATATACATCCATCCCTGTTTGTAAGTCAGTTTTGCCTTTAGGTTGGTGCTGTCTTGAGTTAGTTTTGCAGCAGGCTTCTCTATAGCTCCACTGATGTTAAGCTTCCATGATTGGTCTTCAAATTTCAGGGTGTAATTCCCTCTAATATCTACAATATCTTTGTCTTTAAGGATGTTGTTAGTCCCTTGAACCCAGTTTTCAAAAATGTCTGAATCTTCCTCAAAAATATCACCAGAAGTCACCAAGAAATTGGCCATAGCGCCAGGCTTTAAGTGGCCCAAATCTTTTCTGTTTAACAATTGTGCTGGCCTTGTAGTCAGGGCCTCCAATGCTTTGGTTTTGTCTAAACCGTATTGTACAGATTTTCTCACGTGGCTCAAAAAGTTTTTCCCACCCTTAAGTCCATGGGCAGTCAGTGTAATAGGCACCCCAGCTTTTTGAAGGCTAGAAGGATTAGAAGGGGCCTGATTCCAAGCCCTCATGTCTTCTAAAGAAACATAATTTGCCTGGTATGGATCTTCTACATCATAGGCTTTAGGAAAATTAAGCGGTACAATAATGGTGGCATTAGTAGCTTTTATAGCAGCCAAATCTTCGTAGCTGTCTCCACCTCCAAGAATGGCAAATGGTATCTGATAGGCGTCTCCAATTTTGTCTGCCCTAACAATATTTCCTTTGTCTCCTGCGTCAAAAATGGCCAAACTATTTTTCTGCGCATTAAAGGCCTCAATGGAACGGTCTCTGGTATTGCTGTTCCCTTTTCCATACCAATCAGCATCTGAAAAAAACTGTCTCAAGAGCGCCATAGCCCCCATGAGTGACCCTGGATAAGATTGACTTTTTGCAGTACTCTTTCTAAAAGAAAAGTATTGAGCTGAACGGCTAGAAAGCACCCTTTGAGCGTCTGTTTCAATGGCATTTAGCGCAATAAGCGCACCACTACCTCTAGCCACACCGTCTTGAATATGTGTATTGACTACCCCAAATCCTTGAGACATGAGATCTTTAGCAGCCTTAGCATTAAAACTAAATTGATCTATGGCGTTATTTTCTGGCATAATATGGTCATTCCAATAAAAACCTTCTCTAGTGGGTTCGTATTGTGAGCCTCTTCCGCCTCTGGCCGATGCCGGTTTCGTTACCCCAAAATCTGAGAATAAGTCTATAAAGGAAGGATAAATGGTTTTACCACTTAGGTCAGTGACCACCGTCTGAAGTGGAATTTGAACGTTTTTGCCCACAGCCACAACTCGGCCATTTTTAAGTAACAAAGTACCTTTTTCAATGATTTCAGTTGGACTGGTATAAATAGTCGCGTTTGTAAGGGCGGTGTAGTGGTTGTTAGCCACTTTTACCCCGTCGTTTTTTGGGAAATAGTCTTGAGAAAAGCCAATACTACTGACAAGGCATAACCCAAGGACAAGCATTTTTAATTTCATGGAAATAACATTTAGTTGGTTTATATGAGTCGCTTTTTACAGCGTCTTAAAGATAGTAGAAAGTGATTTAATAGCGCTACGCAATACAGCTTTTTTTAGATTCACTTCAATAGGAGGTAAGCGCGCTACCATGGGGGGAATTTCTTTTTAGACAGGGTATTGCGCGTGGTATGCCAAAAGTAACTGAACAATTTGCCCATAACTTTTTACGCCCTGCGCTTGGTTGTTCATTTTTAAAAAGCGATTAAAAATAGATTCAAAATAGGGACTTAAGGGATTTTGATACATTTCCCAAAAGCGGTTAGATTCCTGGAAATTTTTTATAACCCCTGGGTTTAAAAGAGCTATGAATTCCTGTTGACGCCTTGGAGATTCTCTATAAACATCTCTTAAGCAGTAAGAAAGGGCTAGGGTAGTGCTGGCATAATTAAAGTACAGATCTGGGTGATGAATACCGGCCAAATAACCAATAAAATTGGTGTCTCTTTCAGACGCATACCCTAGCTGATGCGCCATTTCGTGCGTAGCCACCACAGGCAATCTATAGGCTGGAATCTTTTGGTTCACCTGCGCTTCTAAGGTAAAAGGATTGAGGTAGCCTGCATAGCCCATATAGGAGAGGGGTCTGGCAAACACACTCTTTTTAACGGCGGTGTGCTGGTAGGTTAATGAAGGATATTTTTGTTCTAAAACCTCATATCCCTGAATCCCCATCGATAAAATTTCTTTGGTCTGGTAGGGTATTTTTACCGCGTTTAAAGAATCTAAAGCTATTTGTTTGTGCAGAACATTGGCTTTCAGGACAAGCGCCTCAGTCAGATTAAAAAGAGCTAAACTGTCTTTTGAAGCCCTGCTTAAATCTAAACTTTTATTTGAAGTTAATAATTCTTAAAATTATTAGCTTCACCAAGTTTAGCAGCTTTCTTCAATTGATCACTAAATTCCGGGGCATCTCGCTTCCGCCTATAAAAAGTAGACTCTGAGATTATGCCATGTTATTTCGCTTAGGCGAACATGTATGATGTTTGTTACTATGGTGTGGTTGAGTTATGTGTTTACTCCTTAGCACTCATAGTATACGATTCGCTAGACTTATGGGTCAGTCCCCTTTGATTTACCTATCCCTTGGATGGGATATCTCTCTAGTATGATTTCAATTAAATGGGGATTCGATTGATATACAAAGAAGTCAAGCACTCACTATTGATAAGTCGTACAAGAATAGACATTGTGTGGTTATTGATTAAGTATGCTGATACAGTTTTCAATACGCTTCATTTACCTATCCCTCACCTCATTATTATATAAATTGTGATAAAAAATGAGATACATTGGCTCTAAAACAAATCTGTTGGCAAATATCGAAGCCGTGTTAGATCGTCAACTGACCGCCACTCATCAGATAAATCAACAGCTGACTTTCTTAGACTTATTTGCGGGTACCAATACTGTTGGTCGTTACTTTAAGAAAAAATACACCATATATGCCAATGATCTACTACTGTTTAG